>JAGBFE010000394.1 GCA_018109965.1 Oscillospiraceae bacterium
CAAACAGGACTTGCCAGGAATTCGGTCACGTCACTGATTGCAATACCTGTGCGGCTTTCGCCGTAGTCCACAGCCATAATTTTCATAGTATATATTAATCCTCTTGATAAATCTATTGGCACTTTTGACGCCAAAAGTGCCTTGACAAAGTCTTTTTTTACAAATACTTTGTTGCCAACGCTCTCATCATGCACAAACCAAGCCAGCCAAGGCCAAGCAGCAGCACGCTGGTCAGCGGGATTTCCCAGATTGTCTGGCTTATGGTGAACACCACGCTCAGTACAGCGCCGATAACAACGCTTGCAATCTGCACAAGACTGCAGGTTGCTGCGGCACGTTTTGCACAGTCAGCACCAAAGAACCCTGCAGACAGTGAATGCAGGCTGTCAAGGTGCGCCATTGCACAGTCGGTGCTTTCGCTGTAGGCGGTGTAGCCCAGCAGCAGTGTGGTTTCGTTTTTGTTCAGCACCTGCACGGTGTCTTCCGGCAAACCGTAAACAATTTCCAAAAGCTGGGAATCAATATTGAAGTCGTTGGACTGCAAAATAACGTTTTTGCCCTGTTCAACAAGGTGCATCAGGTTTTCTTTTACCGCTTCGTCAGGGTGATAGCTTACCACAAACATACCAAACAGCTTGCCGTTAACGGAAAGATAGATTGGTTTTTTGCCCTCACTGATGTAGTTTGTTTCCATGCTCAGCGGCGGCAGTGCCACGTTGTAGTCCGCCATTATATTGCGGTTGCCCATAATTACGCGGTTGTTTTCAATCCATGCCACATAACCCTGGCCAACCTTGTATTCGCAGCTTTCAATTGGATAAAGCATATCCATCTTGCCGTCAATAACGTTCATAAACACGCTGCGCAGGTTGTCGCATTTTTCAATGGCAATGCTTGCGGCATAAAGGATTGCAAGGTCAAGGCGTTCCTTTTCAAAGGTTTTGATGCCGTGCAGCACCACACAGCCTTTTGGGAACAGATGCTTTGCATCAAAGGAAACGTGGGTGGTTTCGCTCAGCTGATAGATGCCCTGCCAGCCGTTAACCAGTGCCCCAACCTTGTTGAGCGCTTTCTGCATCATACTGCCGGGTACGCTGGAGATAAGCGAATGGCTAAGCGGCAGTGTAAACACGCTGGCTGCTGTTGCGGCAAACACAGCGTTTATCCAGCTTTTGTTCACAACCATTGTTATTGCAAAACAAACAACTGCAACAGCAACTGCGGCAAAGGACAAAAGCTTGGAGTGTCTTTCGCTTCGGTGGGTGGAAAAACCGCCCGAGATAAAGTTGGATATATACCCTGTTCTGCGGGACACAAGTATCTGCGGATTTTTTTCTTCCAGAGTTCTTGCAAGGCGTTTTACCTCGTCAAAATCCTTTACAACATAGCCTGCGTTGATGCCCTCAGGCACTTCGGCAAGGTCAAGGTTGCGCAGAATTGTGTTTGCACTGATGATTTTGCCCAAGGCATTGAAGCCAAAGGCCACCACGGTGAAGCCTGCAAAAATGGTCACGTTTTCGGGGTTGATTTCGCTTGATTTGAGCATTGCCACATTAAGCTGCACAAAGCTGAGCACGGCAGGCAAAACCAGGAACGAGTCCTGTGTAGGTGCTTTGAAAAAGCCTGTAAAGCCGTTGGCAACGGTGGGCAGAAAACCGATAACGGCAACTGCAAAAAATACCAGTGCAACAAGGTAGAACAGCACAGGCTGTGCAATCGGGTCTATTGCCTGGGGCAGCGGCCAGCCGTTTGCAGCGGCAAAGTTTAAGTAGAATAATACAACTGCGCACAGTGCACTGATTGCAACACGCACCCCAAGTGTAAACTTGAAATTGCGCAGTTCGTCGTAAATTTCTTTAGGGTCATCGCTGAACTGCTGTGTGATAAAATCGTTTTCGGCAATGAGAGGTTCAAAAACTTCTTCATCTTCGCTGTCAGCAACGTCAACTTCGGTTGTATCGCCTTGGGCAGTTTTCTTTTCGGCGGCAAGATGTGCAAACATCTGTGTGATGTCGCCCGTTATTCTGTTTACCTTTTCTTCTGCAGCGGTTTTTGGTACAACCTTGATTGGTTTTTCTTCTGCTTTGGCAGTAACCGCTACATAACCTGTTTCGTCCGATACAATGTGCGGGATATAGCCTGTTTCATCGGTTACAGTTTCGCTTGGGGCAGCTGCTGTTTCTGTATTCACAGCGGCTGTTGCAGTATCGGCAGGTTTTTCTGCTTTTGCTGCAGCAACAGTGTTTTTGTCAGCCTGTACCTTTGCGGGTTCGGCAACAGTTTCGGCTTTTTCTCCCGCAACGGCAACGGTGTGCATTGTTGCGGTCTTTTTTGCCTTCAATGCGGCAAGTATGCTTTCGGCATCCTTTGGCTTTTCAGCAGGTTTTGTGTACGCTGCTGCAATGTTTTCGGCTGTTTTGCCGTCAGCAGCTGCGGTTTTTGGCGCATCTGCCTTTGGTGCAGCGGTTGGTTCAGCCTTGGTGTCAGCAGGTATCACACCTTTAAAGTTTTCAGCCTTTGGCAGTATCGGCGGTTTTGCAAATGATGTCTGCACAGGCTGCGGGTCAAATTCAATTGTGCTGCCTTTTTTAGGTTTTATAAGCACAGGATTTGTGTCGGTTTCTGCGGTTTCGGGTTTAACACTTTTAGCAGCATTTTTTATAAAGTCGCGGGCAAGCTCCCCTGTGGAGGTCTTTGCAACCTTTTGCTGACGCTTGTCAATTTCCTCCTGCGGGATGGAAAGGGACAGGCTGTCGGTGATGTATTTCTTTTTGAAAAATCCGTGCTTTTTGCGCTTTATCACAATTTCGCTGGTGGATTCGGGTCTCTGCACAGCAATGCTCTGGGTAAAAAAGTCCACAAATTTGTCGTCAACATAGCTTGCTGCGGTAACGCTCACCGGTTTTTCGGGCTTGCCGTCTTCAATAGGGGCAGGCTCGTCCTCCACAAGGTCACTCACTGCAGGGTTTTCCTTAAGTGCAGTTGCAAGCTTGGACAAAAATTCGTTTTCAATTTCGTGGGCAGTGTTGCGGTTTGCATCGGCGGACACTGTTTTCTGTTCTTTTATTTCAACAGGTGGCTTTGCATCGCTCTGCTGTGACTGCGGTGCAGAAACAGCACCGCTTTTTGCAGCGGTTTCCGCTTTTATAATATCCTGCAGACGGCTCTGGCTTGCGGTTGACGGGGCTGCGGCAGGCTGTGCTGCACCCTGTCTGCTTTTAATATCCTGCAGGATTTTGTCAATATCTTTGCTGTTGTTTGCCATATATGACACTTCCTCTGACTATTTTGTGGACAATGTTCTCTGACGGGAAATTTCGTACATAATGATACCTGCGGCAACACTTGCGTTGTAGCTGTCAACTGCGCCGCCCTCGTTGTTCATAGGGATGCTTACAACGTCATCGCACAGGCTTTTAACAAGCGGCTGTACGCCTTTGCCCTCACTGCCTACAACAAGTGCAATAGGACCTGTAAGGTTCTGCTTGTAAATCGGTGTATCGTTCAGGTCAGCGGCATAAACAAAAATGTTTTCTTCCTTCAGTGCGCGCACAGCCTGGGCAATGTTTGCCACCTTTGCAACAGGCATATGCATGCTTGCACCTGCACTTGTCTTGTGCACAACACCTGTTACCGAAACACCGCCGCGTTTTGGAATAACAATGCCGTGGGCACCCATCAGATATGCGGAACGCATGATTGCACCAAGATTGTGCGGGTCCTCAATGCCGTCACACACCACAACAAAAGGTGCTTCACCTTTGTCGCGGGCGATTTTTACAATCTGCCCAAGGCTTACATATTCAATTGTGCTGGCATATGCTGCAACACCCTGGTGATTTTCGCTCTGACAAAGGCTTTTCAGTTTCATCGGATGCACTTTTTTAACAACTGCACCGCATTCCTTTGCAAGGGCAGTGTAATAGTTCTGCACGCTTGGGTTTAAACTTTCGGATATAAAAACGGTGTCTACACCGGCTTTTGATTTAAGTAATTCGGTTACGGGGTTTTTGCCGTAGATAACTTCGCTTTTCTGTTCCATAAAAAGCTCCTTTTTAAACAAAAAAATAAGGTATACTAAAAATAAATATTTAATACCTTATAGTATACCAAATTTTTTATTATATTAAAAGAGTTTTGTTGGGATTATATTTGTGAAAAGATTTCTGGTGCGGTGTGACGGACGGGCAACACATATATTCTGTTTGTCATTCCGGACTGTTGTCTGTCGTTCTGAGCGCAGCGAAGAATCTCCCGGTTTTATGATACTGAACATTAATAATAAGTCTGATAAAACAGGGAGACACTTCGGTCACAGTGTTCCCTCAGCGTGACAGTCCCGTCACAGCAGCACCACCAGCGCCGTCACGGCAGCAATTGCCGCCACAGCCAATGCTGTCCACAGCTGTTTTCTGCCAAAGCGGCGCACCTTTTTTATCTCCAGCTCCTGCAGCAGCTGTGTTGCCTGTGCGCGGGTACTGCCAATGGCGACATCGGCGGCCTGTGGCTTTAAAAACACTAAAATCCG
The DNA here is from genome assembly GCA_018109965.1 of Oscillospiraceae bacterium. Next base: position 4,529 of record JAGBFE010000394.1, read on the forward strand.
TTCGATATTTTCGTTGTCGGTATCATTTATTTCAATCACATTGCGGCGCAGACCTTTCACGGCGTTTTCTCCTTTTGTTGTGTCCTGTGAATATTTAAACTGCATAAAAAGCAACCTCTGATACAAAAATGCATAATATACAAAAAGTAAAGCACAGTTTACATTCTGTTGATGTGAAAAAGTTTTCAACCTGTTGAAAACTCTGTTGAAAATGTGGAAAACTCCTTTAAAATAAGCCTTTTTTCGACACAAAAGTTATCAACAAAAGCAAAGTTTTCAACAATCTGTTAAAAACTGTGTTTAAAACTATTTGTAATACGGTATAAAGTCAATTGTGAGTTTGTACAAACTTTGTGATAAAATTATAGACTCTTTATATCTAAAATAATCATTCTGTAAAATTTAATATGTGGTATAATAAATGTAAAATATTCAATAATTTTCCAAAAGGATATGCACGATATGCAGTTTTTTATACAGGACAACACAATTTTTTATCCAAATGTGACCGACTACGACCTCGGCGAAACTTTTCTGTGCGGGCAGGCGTTCCGTTTTGACGAATATGACGGCGGCTTTAAAGGCTTTATCGGAAAACAGCTTTGCCACATCACGCTGACCTGTGATAACAATGCAGATATTGCTGATGTAAAAACATGCACAGCCGATGCTGACAGCGCTGTCGGTGCCGATAACACAAAGGGCACTGCACAGGCACAAAAGGGCGGCACTTTGGCGGTAAAGCTGCTGCACACACAGCCCACAGAGGAGCTTGCGCAGAAAATAGGGGAATTTCTCTCCCTTGATATGGACTACACCGCACTTAAAAAACAGTTCAGTCAGGATGAGACTGTGGCAAAGGCAATACAGTTTGCCCCGGGCATCCGTGTGCTCAACCAGGATTTTTTTGAAACCTTAATCACCTTTATCATCAGCCAGAACAACAACATCCCCCGCATCAAACAGCTGTGTGACCGCCTCAGTGAAAACTACGGCACAAAGGTGGGGGACAGCTTTGCTTTCCCTACTGCCGAGCAGATGAAAGATATAACCGAACAGGATTTCAAGGATATGAAGTTCGGTTTCCGTGCCAAATATCTCACCGACGCGGTGGCAAAGGTGCTGGACGGCACAATTGATGAAACCACGGTGAAAAGCCTGCCGTATGAACAGGCACAGAAATATCTGATGCAGATAAAGGGTGTGGGACCAAAGGTTGCCGACTGCGTTTTGTTGTTCAGCTGCCGCCAGTACGAAAGTTTCCCAAAAGATGTGTGGATAAAAAAAGCAATGGCACAGCTGTTTCCAAACGGTTTTCCCGACTGCTGCAAAGGCTACGAGGGCATTGCCCAGCAGTATATCTTCCATTACGCAAGGTTTAATTTAAAGGACTAAATAAAAAACAGCCTTTGACACGACATCCCGGCAGAAAAACACGAATCTGATTTTAAACACAAAAAGGCTGATGCCTGCCGCATATTGATACAAGTTGTGCCGCAGGCTAAAACAACTCCCTTGCAGGCTGCGGCGGGCGGTTTTATCACAAAAACCTACACATATCCTCAAAAAAATTCTATATATTTATTCACAAATGTATGATATACTGTTAATATAGATAATCCCGCGATTTATCAACCGTTTTTAAAAGGAGAAAATAAAATGTTAGTAAACGCAACAGAAATGCTTAAAAAAGCAAAAGCAGAAGGCTACGCAGTTGCCCAGATCAACATCAACAACCTTGAATGGACAAAAGCAGTGCTTCTCACAGCTGAAGAACTCAAAAGCCCTGTTATCCTCGGTGTTTCCGAAGGTGCAGGCAAATATATGACAGGCTACAAAACAGTTGCAGCAATGGTTAAAGCAATGATTGAAGAACTGGGCATCACAGTTCCTGTTGCTCTCCACCTTGACCACGGCAGCTACGAAGGCGCAAAAAAATGCATCGAAGCAGGCTTTTCTTCTGTAATGTTTGACGGCAGCCACTATGCTATCGACGAAAACGTACAGAAAACAAAAGAAATCGTTGAACTTGCACATTCCCTCGGCATCTCCGTTGAAGCAGAAGTTGGCTCCATCGGCGGCGAAGAAGACGGCGTTGTTGGCCGCGGCGAAGTTGCAGATGCAGACGAATGCAAAATGATTGCTGACCTCGGCATCGACTTTTTGGCAGCAGGCATCGGCAACATCCACGGCAAATATCCTGCAAACTGGCAGGGTCTTGACTTTGATGCTCTCGAAGCTATCAAAAACAAAACCGAAGGTATGCCACTTGTTCTCCACGGCGGCACGGGCATCCCTGCTGATATGATTAAAAAAGCAATCAGCCTTGGCGTTGCAAAAATCAACGTTAACACAGAATGTCAGCTCTCCTTTGCTGCTGCAACAAGAGAATACATCGAAGCAGGCAAAGACCAGCAGGGCAAAGGCTATGACCCACGCAAACTTCTTGCACCTGGCTTTGAAGCAATCAAAGGCACAGTTAAAGAAAAACTGGAACTTTTCGGCAGCGTAGGCAAAGCTTAATAACTGCTTTTTGCACAAAACTTTGCGGACTGCATTTGTGAATGACAGTTCAGAAAGTCGATGATGCATACAAAATCGGATACCGATTTATAATATCGAAAACAAAACCGTCCTTTCAGCACGAAAGGGCGGTTTTGTTGTGTGCACGGCACAGACAGGGTTGTTTTGAGTTGTAGAGGAGGGGGGCTTGCCCTTTTGTCATTCTGAGCGCAGCGGAGAATCTCTCTGCATGACAGTACTGAACGGTCGCCATTAAATGCAATAACCTGTGAGACACTCTACATCCGTTCAGGGTGACAGCAGTTGTTTTTTTTGTCTGTTTTGCACATAAAAACAACCGTATATTTTATTTGTCATAACACATTTCAAGGTTTAAAATAAAATCAAAAAAACAGTCCGTCAAAATTTAACTTATAAATAAAACCACTACACAGGAGGGCTTACATATGTTGTTTGAATGCGGCAAAAATGCACCAAAGGCAACCACAAAGGCGGGGGTACTGCGGGGGTTCACTCTGGATGGCGTCCACACTTTCCACGGCATCAAGTATGCCGATGCAAAGCGTTTTGAGATGCCACAGCCGGTAGCAAAATGGGAGGGTGTCAAAAATGCCGACGGCTACGGTTTCACCTGCCCGCTTATGTACGACGATGCCCCGGGCGGCGAGCTGCGCTATCACCACGGCTACTGGCCAAGTGACGAAAACTGCCAGTATCTCAATGTATGGACCACCGATATGTCTGCCAGAAAGCCTGTTATGGTGTGGATACACGGCGGCGGCTACTCCTTTGGCAGCTGCCTTGAGCTTGGCGCGGTGGACGGCGACAGTCTGTGCCGCCATGGCGATGTTGTTGTGGTTACACTCAA
>JAGBFE010000395.1 GCA_018109965.1 Oscillospiraceae bacterium
TGCTGCAATGACCTTTACAAAGGCAAACCCTGTTATTCTTGTGATTTTAAGTGCTGCTGCAGGCATTCTGTGCAAATCACTGCGCAATGCCACAGATAAAAATGCGGACAGGGGAGGTAAGGACAAATGATTTATCTCCGGCTGTTTTCCGAGTTTTTTCAGATAGGTCTGTTTGCCGTGGGAGGCGGTATGGCAACCTTGCCGTTTCTGCAGCGCCTTGGCGAAAAAACAGGCTGGTTCAGCCAGCAGCTTATCGCCGATATGGTTGCAATCAGCGAGTCTACCCCGGGGCCTATAGGCGTAAATATGGCTACCTATGTGGGTTACAACGTTGGCGGTATTTTTGGCGGTTTGGTGGCTACAATGGGTCTTGCCCTGCCAAGCATTATCATAGTGATAATACTTTCCCGTTATCTTGCAAAGATTAAGGGCAGCAAGTATCTTGACTACGCCTTTTATGGTATGCGCCCTGCAGTTACGGGGCTTATTGCCGCAGCGGCGATTTCGGTTATGCAGGTTGCAGTGTTCAACACAACACTTTACAAGGCAACAGGTGTTATCACCGATTTTATCGACCCAAAAAAGATAATTTATTTTCTGATTGCATTTGCTGCAATCAAAAAGTTTAAAAAGCACCCGATAACATATATCGCCATCAGTGCGGTTGTAGGGCTGGTTTTCCGCTTTTAGCAAAGGAGTATATCAATGAAAAAACTGTTTTCTGTGTTGTTTATATGCTTTTTAACTGCATTTGCGCTGTGCGGCTGTAATGACAGTGGCTACAAAATGGTTACAGGACAGGTGACAGCAGTTGAGTATGACGGTGTCGGCTATCCAAAATACACTGTGCTCACTCCCGACGGATACGAAGTCGGCATAACCCTTGACGAAACCACACTGCTGTTCAGCTGGATTGGTGGCACCGATGCCGAAAAACTGCGCACAGGCGATATATCCGACTGGGACGGAATAAAAATCGTTGCAGACTGCAACTACGACAAAATGAAGCCTTTGTCAGAGGGCGGCAGATACGAAACTGTGCCCCAGATAACCATTGATGCTGCTCTGTATAAAAATGCCAAAACCCTTGCCGACGGTACAGCGGTGGATATGTGGAAATATCACAGCAAAGAAATTTATCAGCTTGCCGACGGTACCGAGCTTTTGTGGGTAAACAATTCAACGGGCCCTGAAAATGTTTATGTGTACAATTCACAAAACTACGGTAACCTCAGTGAAACTGCACAGCAGAAGGTGAGTGAATATTATAATAACCGCGGTCTTTTGTATGATACAGATGCTTATCTTGAGCAGGCTTATGAAGATTACCAAAACGGCGTAGGTGAATTTGACGGCTATATGTTGGAACAAAGCATATCCCCAACCGCCTCAAACGATAAAATAATGTGTTTTTTAACGACTGTTACAACCCCGGTTTACGATAAGCGGGAAAGCACCGAAAGCCGTTACGGTGATATTTTTGACAGACATACGGGGGAACATATCAGCGGATATGATATTTTTATCTGTGATGAAACAGAAATCATTGATGCAGTGCTGCAATACGGCTGGGATGGCTTTGTTGCTGATGTTACTGCTGCCGAAGCTGCAGAAATGAAAGCTGCCTTAAAAGCGGAATACATCATTCTGTGGGACGAAAGCATTGAAATTTCCTTCCCGAAAGGTACATTGCCAGGCCAGGAACACAGCTTTATTATCAGTGCGGATTATACCGACGAAATCAAAGCAATTATGCACCCTTGGGCAATACCAAACCAGGACAGAGGATAAAAAATAAACATAAAACGGGTGGTATCATCCAGTATCATCAAGTTAAACGTAATCACCAAATATAAACCTGATATAATAAAACAAAATGTCATTCTGAGCGCAGCGAAGAATCTCCTTGTTTGATTAAACCGAGAGATTCTTCGGCATAAATGCCTCAGAATGACATGATTTTTTATTAAAATATTTTGTTGTATTTAAATCACAACGCCCAGAGCGTTCAGAATTATACCGCTCACTGTGCCTACAAAAAACACAATGCCCATAATTTTAAAGTTCTGTCGGCTGTGTGGGTTAACACGGAACAACACAATCCAAGCAATACCGCTGCCTGCAAGCAGACCTGCCATTGCAGTGCCAAAGCTGATTACACCGCTTAAGTAAAGCTGTGTGATTGCCACGCTGGATGCACAGTTTGGTATCATACCAACCACGCAGCTGACCACAGGTGCCCACACGCCTGCTTTGGAAACCACTTCTTCAATAATTTCCACCCCTGCAAGGTCAATTACAAGGTTGAGCAGAAATGTAACCACAAAAATTACAAGATAAATTTTGACTGTGTGAACAAAAGCGGCTTTCACAGGGCTGTGCTCGCAGCCGTGGCAGTCTTCCTCAATGCAGAAGTCGCTGATATATTCGTGATGTTCGTGGTGCTCGCTGTGGTGATGTTCGCCATCAAGGTTGTGGTGGTGATGGTGGTGTTCGCCGTGGCTGTGGGAGTGTTCCGCGTGATGATGCGCACCGCGCAGCTGCTGAAATTTAATTCTCATACGGTGGACAAGTTCAACACCAAAGCCTGCCGCAACGGCAATAGCCACTTTTATTGCAATGATTTTGACAATTCTGCCCGTTTCCACATTGCTGCCAAGCATAACAGCCAGCATCTCATCACTTGTGGACAGATAAACCGCAACAATTGTGCCGATACTTATCACCTTGCCTGCAAAGAGGTTAGTTGCCATAACGGAAAAACCGCACTGCGGCAGTGCCCCCACAAGACCGCCAAGCAGCGGCCCTTTGCCGCCTGCCTTGCGGATAAGTTCAAGGCTTTTGTCGCTCATGGAATGTTCCATATATTCCAGCAGAACAAAAACTATAAACAAAAATGGAACAAGGCTCCAGGTATCAGCAAAAGTATGTGAAAAAATATGCTCAAAAAGATGTTCGGTGATGACCTCGTGGTCGTGTACGTGAGCGTGCATTCGGATTCCTTTCAAAATATATGAATAAGTTATGTTGATATATAAACTGTATGATAAATACTGTTGTACAATAATAAGTCGACTGTGTGGCAAGCTTGTCCTCTCGCTGTTTTGCAAATGTCAGCCGCCGTTATGTGCATATCTGCAGAGCGGCGATATTTGTACACGGGTTAGCCTGCGCTTACTAAATTTAAATTTTACCACAAATTTATTGTAGGGTAAATTGGTAAATTAAATAAAATATATACCATATCAGCCATAATTTATTGATAAACCGATAAAAATGCCGTATAATTTTTACAGACCAAAGTACAATTTTTAAAGGAGCAGGCAATGAGCGAGTATATTGTAATAACAGGCGCAAGGGAAAACAACCTTAAAAATATAAATGTAAAAATCCCCAAAAAACAGATTACTGTTTTCACAGGGGTTTCGGGCAGCGGCAAAAGCTCCATCTGCCTTGACACCATTGCGGCCGAAAGCCGCCGTGAACTCAACGAAACTTTCCCTGTTTATGTTCAGCACCATCTGCCAAAATACGGCAGACCAAACGTTGAAAAAATCGAAAATCTGCCTGTTACCATAGTTATTGACCAAAAGAAACCATCAGGCAACAGCCGTTCCACCGTTGGCACATATACCGACATCTACACAATGCTGCGTCTTTTGTTCAGCCGTGTGGGCAAGCCGTTTATCGGCTATTCCGATGTGTTCAGCTTCAATCATCCGTCGGGCAGCTGCCCCCGCTGTGACGGATTGGGTGTGGTGACCGACCTTGATATTCACAAGCTGGTGGACTTTGACAAATGCCTCAACGACGAAGGCGTTATCAACTATCCTGCCTTTACAACAGGTGCGTGGAGATGGAAACGCTATGCCTACAGCGGCCTGTTTGACCTTGACAAAAAGATTAAAGATTACAGCGAAGAAGAACTGCAGCTGTTTTTGTATTCACCGCAGATACGCCTTAAAAACCCGCCTGCAAACTGGCCTAAATCTGCAAAATTTGAGGGCATCTATCCCCGTATGTACCGCAGCATTATCAACAGCAAAGAGGGCGAAATGCACAAAAAGCATCTGGAAAAAATGGTTTCCACCTTTACCTGCCCCGAATGTCACGGTCAGCGTGTAAACGACAAGGTGAGAAGCTGCCTTATCAACGGCAAAAGTATTGCAGATGTGTGCGATATGCCTATCGAAGATGCAATCGACTTTGTAAAAAGCATTGATGACCCGCTGGCAAGGGATCTGAAGCTTGAGCTGACAAAACGCCTGCAGGCTTTGGTTGATATCGGTCTTTCATATTTGTCCCTCAGCCGCGGCACCGACACACTGTCGGGCGGTGAGGCACAGCGTATAAAAATTGCAAAATATATCAACTCGGCTCTCACCGATATGCTTTATGTGCTGGACGAGCCAAGTGTTGGGCTGCACCCAAAGGATATCGACAGAATGAAGCTGTCTCTTGAAAAACTCAAAAATCACGGCAATACAGTGCTTATTGTTGAGCACCACCGCGAAATCATCAAGCTTGCTGACAACATTGTGGATATGGGCCCTAAAGCAGGTCAGTACGGTGGCGAAATTATGTTTGAGGGCGACTATGACGGACTGCTTAAAGCCGACACAATCACTTCAAAAATGCTGGGTGCAGTTACACCGCTAAAAACAGATTACCGCACACCAACGGGCTGGTTCAGGGTGGAAAATGCCACACTCCACAACCTCAAAAATGTCACAGTTGACCTGCCGATGGGCACAATCTGTGTTATTGCGGGTGTTGCAGGCAGCGGCAAGTCCAGCCTTATGGAACATTTTCAGAACGTTTATCCCGAAACGGTAATTTCAATAAAACAGAAAAATATCGGCATCAACCTGCGTTCAACACCTGCCACATACCTTGAAATATGGGACGAAATACGCAATCTTTTTGCAAAGGCAAACAAGGTTTCCAACGCTTATTTCAGTTTCAACTCCATTGGCGGCTGCCCTGTGTGCGGCGGCAAGGGTGTCATTGTCAGCGAAATGGCATTTATGGATGCTATCGAAACCAAATGCGAAGCCTGCGGCGGCCTGCGCTTTTCACAGGAAGCACTCAGCTTTAAATACAACGGCAAAAACATCGGCGAAGTTATGGATATGTCGGTATCCCAGGCTATCGAATTTTTCAAAGGCAAACCGTTTGTGGACAAGCTGGAAAGCCTTGAAAAAGTGGGCCTTGGATATATCCATCTCAATCAGTCGATGTCTACACTGTCGGGGGGCGAGCTGCAGCGTGTGAAACTTGCCGACAAGCTGAAAGAAAAAGGCCAGGTGTTTATCCTTGACGAGCCTACCGACGGTCTGCACCTTGACGATATCAAGCGCCTCAAAGGCATATTCAACGATATGGCAGATGCAGGCAACACACTGTTCATTATCGAGCACAGCCTTGATGTTATGAAGGATGCGGACTACATTGTGGAAATGGGTCCCGAAGGCGGTCTCAAGGGCGGCAGCGTGCTGTTCAGCGGCAGACCATGTGATATTATGGACTGCGAAAAATCAGTTACAGGCAGATATATAAAAGAAAGCCTTGAATAAATAAAACGCAAATACAGACGGGAATATTTTGATATAATATTCCTGTCTGTTTATTTTTGTTGATCCTGCAGAACAAAATTCAACATTGTCTTAAACAGACTTTCAGACGTTGGCGGCGGCTTAAAACAGAATGAAATTTGTGCAAAATGCTGAAAAAACGCAAATAAAACAGCAATTTTTTTAGTAATAACCAAAAATTGAAAATTGGGTTGACAACAAATTAACAACGGGATATAATGTCCTCATAAACAGCGATGATAAAGAAGAAGTAAAAAGCTACAAAGCAGACAGAGAGTCCTTGTTTGGTGGAAAAGGATGTGCGGACGGCTTTTGAATACATCTTTTAGCTGGTGAGGTGAAGGGGCAAATGCCTTGTGTAGCTTCATCCGGTAGCAACCGTTACATTGCAGAGTATTCGCTTATGCAGGGCCGATACTCGTCAAGGTCAGCATCGTGAGGTGCTGATAAATAGAGGTGGTAACACGGGAATTCTCGTCCTCTGATTTTACAATCAGAGGGCGTTGTTTTTTTATAAGCTCTCTGAAAAACAAAATTAAAGGAGAACTATTATGAAAAAACTTACTGCACTTTTACTCACATTGGCTATGGCAATATCAATGGTTGCCTGTTCATCTGCACCTGCTTCCGAAAGCGGCGAAGCAGACGGCGAAATGCTGCAGATCGGCATTCTTCAGCTTGTGGAACACAACGCTCTTGACTCTGCACGCGAAGGCTTTGTTCAGGCACTTGCTGACAACGGCTTTGTTGACGGCGAAAACGTTGTTATCGATGTACAGAATGCTCAGTCCGACCAGTCCAACCTTTCCACAATGAGTGAACGTTTTGTAAACAACAACTGTGATCTTGTTCTTGCAATTGCAACAGGGGCAGCACAGTCAATTGCTTCCAAAACAACGGAAATACCAATCCTTTTCACAGCAGTTACCGACCCTGTTGATGCAGGCCTTGTTGATTCCAACGAAGTTCCGGGCGGCAACATCAGCGGCACAAATGATATGAGCCCAATCGCACAGCAGATTGACCTTATGCTTCAGCTTAAACCTGAAACAAAAACTGTTGGCATCATCTACACATCCAATGAGGACAACTCTATCCTTCAGGCTGACATCGTAAAAGGTGTTCTCGATGCAAAAGGTATTGCATACATCGAACAGACAGTTACAAACTCCGGCGAAGTTCAGCAGGCAGCACAGAGTGTTGCTTCAAATGCTGACGCTATCTACACACCAACAGACAATGTTGTTGCTTCTGCAATGCCAATCGTTGCACAGATTGCAATGGATGCAAAAATCCCGCTTATCTGCGGCGAAGAAAACCAGGTTGTCAACGGCGGTCTTGCAACACTTGGCCTCAACTACTACAACCTTGGTTACCAGACAGGTGAAATGGCAGTGAGAGTGCTGGGCGGCGCAGATATTTCCACAATGCCTGTTGAAAGTCAGGTTAACTACAGCTACCTTATCAACGGTGAAACAGCTGCTGCAATCGGTATCGAAATCCCTGCAGAATTACAGGAATTTGTACAGTAAAACCGCCTGTGCTTTGCAATCAGTACATTTGATAAATATGTCCCTGCACAAATGCTGATTTAAACAGCCTTAAATATTTAAAGAATTATATAAAAATAAAACCATTGTTAATCAGAAACTTACAATCAGAAATCTGATCTGGCTTTTTTCATACAAAAATCCCGTACAGTTTGTCCTGTACGGGATTTGACTTTGTTGCGGTAAAAATTTAAATATACAGTTCGCCCCATCTGCCGACTGTCACAAAGCTGATTTTTTTGTACAGCTCGGCAACCTCGTCGTAGCCACTGATAAGGCAAGGCGTTTTGCCGCTTTTGAGTATCTCTTTTACAAGAAATTCTGTAATGTAGCTGCCTATGCCTTTAAGACGGTATTCGGGGATAACAGCAACTGCTGCAATAGCGGCATGGGTATCGTCCTGACTGATGATACTGCCTGTGCCTACAGGCTTGCCGTCTTTTTCAAGCTGAAAAACTTTTGTCTGGCCTGTTGCCATACAGCTTTCAAGATGCTCTGCCCAAGGCTCGTATCTGAGGTGTGTGCGGTAATATTCGTGGCTCTGCTGCAAAATGCTGAAAACATCGTGCAGGTCAGCAGGATGGATATCGTCAAAACTGCCGTCGGGTTCCTTTCCGTTGTATACCATATAGTAACTGCTTTCGGTAAAACCGCCAAGCACAGCGTGCAGCTTTTCGCAAAGGTCCCAGTCGCTGTCTATTTCGTGGATTTCCTGATGTTTTGTGATTTCCAGCACATCATCGGTGATTATTTCGCCTTTTTTAATAACAGTGAGCACACTGCCGTTAAGGTGAAATGCAGACACCTTGTCATCCTCAACACTCAGCCAGAACTTGTGTACATCGTGGTCGGTGCCGTAAGCGGCCAGCGCTGTCAATGCTCTGCTGCCAAAAACGTGTTCGTATTCGCAGGCTGTTTTGAATTCACTGATGTTTGATGGTGTAACTTTAACTAACATAATTATAATTCCTTTATATTATATGAATGTTTATTTGCCTTCCTTGAGGTTTGCAAGATATCTGTAAACACTGGCAGGGGAGGAGTTGATTGCCTTTGCAACGTCTTTTACGGCATTTTTGATGAGAAAAACCCCTTTGCTGTTAAGCTCTGTCACAACCAGCATCTTGTCATCAAAGGTAAGACGGGTAGGATTGAGATGGTGCTTTTTGAAGATCTCTTTCAGTTCAGTTGCCACAGTAATGTCAGAGGAGGTGTTGCCCAGTTTTACATCGCCGCTCAGTTTGTCAGGCACGCGGTTTTTGTCAAATACAAAGTTTGCCTCAACATATGCATCAGGATGGCACAGCTCCATAATTTTCTGGCTGATATCGTGAAAACGGTTGTCGTCAAAGTTGATGCACAAAATGCCTGCAAGCTGGCCGTATTCGTCCTTTATAAACATGGATGAGGAACGCAGCACCTTGCCGTGCTGTGTCATGGTGTAATAGTGCTCCACAAAGTCATCAATTTCGTAGCGGTGGTCTGCCACCATTTTTTTTGCGTTGTCAAACAGTGGGTCACCAAGCTTGCGTCCGCTTATATAGTTGTTGGCAATTGCAACAAGGGCACCGTCGTTGTTTGCCATATCGTGCAGCGCAACCTCATAGTCAGGCCCCAGAGCAGTGCCTAAAAATTTTGTCAGCTTTGTAAAATAATGCAGCTGGTCGTGTGTCATAATGATTCTCCAAATAAAATTAAGTATTTTAAACCTTATATTATATAGAATAAAATAAATCCGCCGATTTGTAAATTGACATAACAGCTAAAAGTGAGAAAAAATTATTTCAAGTGAGAAAATTTTATTCCGCAAAATGCACAAAAAATACATATATTGATTGGCAAAAACGGAAAAAATATAAAATAAGACAACTTTTAATTGATAAAAATTTCTTAATGTGCTAAAATTAACCTGTAATCAAGGGGATGGACTGCCCCTTGAGGCCCGGGTAACCGGCTTTAAATAGTTCGTTAGATACTGTCCGCCAGCCTGCTACGTTGTGAAACGCAGCTGACGACCGGAGTATCTCCAAAATTTATATGGCGTCCCGAAAACGCCAAAATATTAGGAGGTAATTTACCAATGAAAAAGTATCCACTTAAAGCTGCTACACCACATTCTTACACATATGCTGTACGTCAGCTTCCAAACGTAACAGTTGAACAGCGCGAAAGAGCTCTCAACGCAACACACTGGAACGAATTTGCATTCCCAGCAGGTATGCTCACAGTTGACATGCTTTCCGACTCCGGTACAACAGCTATGACAGACCTTCAGTGGTCCGCTCTTATGCTCGGTGACGAAGCATACGGCCGTAACAACGGTTACTACGTACTTCTCGACGCATTCCGCGATATCTTTGAACGCGGCGGCGAAAAGAACTGGAAAAACGCAATCGACCTTATCCGTACAGGTTGCAAAGATGTAGACAAACTTATGGACGAACTCTACCTCTGTGAATACGAAGGCGGCCTCTTCAACGGCGGCGCAGCACAGATGGAAAGACCAAACGCATTTATCATCCAGCAGGGTCGTGCAGCTGAATCTGTTCTCATGGAAATCGTTAAGAAAATCCTTGCAGAACGTCACCCAGGCAAAGTATTTACAATTCCTTCCAACGGTCACTTCGACACAACAGAAGGCAACATCAAACAGATGGGCTCTATCCCACGTAACCTTTACAACAAAGAACTCCTTTACGAAGTTCCAGAAGGCGGCAGATACGAAAAGAACCCATTCAAAGGCAACATGGACCTTGAAAAACTCGAACAGCTTATCCAGGGCGTAGGTCCAGAAAATGTTCCACTCGTATTTATGTGTATCACAAACAACCCAGTATGTGGTCAGGCTGTTGCTATGGCAAACATCAAAGCTACATCTGAAATCGCACACAAATACAACATCCCATTCGTACTTGACACAGCTCGTTGGGCAGAAAACGCTTACTTCATCAAAATGAACGAAGAAGGCTACGAAGACAAAGACATCGGCGAAATCGCTACAGAAATGTTCTCATACTGTGACGCATTCACAATGTCCGCTAAGAAAGACGGCCACGCAAACATGGGTGGTATGCTCGCATTCCGCGACAAAGGTCTCTTCTGGAAAAACTTCTCTGACTTCGATGCAGACGGCAACATCGTAATGGACGTTGGTGTTAGACTCAAAGTTAA
>JAGBFE010000396.1 GCA_018109965.1 Oscillospiraceae bacterium
CAAGATGCATTTTGCCGCCGACGGCACCGTGACCGCACTTGTAAGCCTGCCGCTGCGCTATATGCACTCGCCAAGCGAAATGTGTGCCTTGAGCGATGTGGAAAACAGCATAAACCTGCTGGCAGAATTTTTGTGCAGCATCGATGAAAACACCGATATTGACCCGTTCAAATAGGTTTAATTGTCAGACAAATTTCAGCATCTGACAGTACAATTAACCCCAGATATAACCAATAAAAAACAAGTCCCCGTATGAAAAGTCATACGGGGATTTTTGTATATACAATTTTATTATTCGCCTTTTTTGAGTCTTTCTTTGGCCTGTTCCACAGTTTCGCCGTCTTTTGTGAGATAGTTTTCCACAAATTTGTCTTCGATGCTTTTGTAGCCGCCAACAACGGTTTCTTCCACCTTTTTGTATCCGTCTGTAACTGTGTTTTCAATTTTTTTGTAGCCGTCTGTAACTGTTTCGGAAATTTTTTCCACTGTATTGATAATTTTAGATTTTGCCATTTCTGTTCTTTTTCCTCCGATTAAGTTTATTCCCAGCAAAAGCACCAGCAGACACACTGCCGAGCCTGTGAGAGTGTTGAAAAGTCTGATGTTTTGTGCCGTCATACCCTCAAAGGTCACCAGCATTGACCGCTGCAGCGAATAGATTGACACAAAGCTGTCCGCAAGGGAAATGTTGCGCAGGGTTTTGACCACAGGTGAGGGTATTCTGCCCGCTTTTGCAATGTTGATGATTGCCATTGTGATTTTGGTGAAGGTGTATGTGGCAATGGCAATCATTGCAATTTCGCCAAAATCTGTGCCGTGGCCCTGCACCACCGTGAGTATCACAACCCCCGCAAGGCACACCGCGGTGATAACAAGCATCACACCCGTAAACTTTTTTGCAAAGTTTTCGTCGGCGATATTTTTGTCGGCACGGTGTTTTATCTGCAAAAGGGCAAAGCGCATAATGCTTAAAAGAGCATAGTATACCCCCATGGTGACAAACCACCAGGAAAACCACACAAACCCCATTGCCGCATTTGCCACCGCCCATGCAAGGTTTATGCCAAGGCTTGCGGCCGTGAAAACTGTCAGCCGTTTCATTTAAGGCCTTTTGTCATGGGGATAAGGCCAAGGAACATAACAATGCCCACAAGGCCGATAACTGTGCCTTTTACAAACTGTTCCCACACAAGGCACTGGCACATGCCAAAGCCAAAAATGATTGCTGCTGCAACGATGTAAAGTATTGTGAGTGCGGTTTTGCCATTGATTTTCACCTTTGGCTTGTTTTCCATTTTGCGCCATACCAGCACTGTGATAAAGCCGAGCACAAGGCCTGCCGCGCCAACAACGATGCCCTGTCTGAAGGCGTTCCATTCTGTCAGAAGTGCCATGCACATGCCAAGACCAAACAGCATTGTGCTGACTGTGCCCATTACCAGGGCAACAAAACTGCTTTTTTTCATATTTAACTCCCTTTCGTTTAACCTGTTTTGTTTTTTTGCAGGTTTAAGTTTAAGGCTTTTTGGTGATTTTCTCAATCATCACAAAAGCCGCAAATGTTGGGATAATTGCCTTTGCCGGCCATCAATTTGCCCACAAGTGTCGGAATAATAAAAATTGGTCAACACATTTTTCAGATATGTTGATATAATAAAAAGCAGGTAAAAAGTTTTTTTGCATTTAACTTAATGATCTTGCAAAGACATTTGTGTCTTAAAAAACAATATTCAGTACAAATATTTCTGTCCCGCTTGGGAAAGCTTTGAGGTAGATATGAACACAAAAAACAACAGCCGCCGCAGACAGTCGGTGGAAAAAATTGAAAAAGCCTTTGTGGAACTGCTGCAGACAAAGGAACTGCGGGAAATTTCGGTGGCAGAAATCTGCAAGCTGACGGGGCTCAACCGCAGCACATTCTATGCAAATTATATCGATATCTATGACCTTGCCGACAAGTTTGCCGACAAAATGGGGGAAGATTTCACCGATTTTTTAAACAGCAACAATGTGACCGAAAGCACAGGCGCACAGCTGGTTTTCAGGCATATATACGAAAATCAGATTTTTTACAAAACCTATTTCAAACTTGGCTATGATGAAAAATTCAAGGTAATGACCCACGATGAAACCCGTGCCAAAGCCGATTTTGGTGACGCTGATGTAAAATATCACATCGAGTTTTTCCGCAACGGGTTCAACGCTATTGTAAAACTGTGGCTGGCAGGCGGGTGCAAGGAAAGCCCCGAATATATGGCGGAAATTATAAAAAAGGAATACCGCGGCCGATAATTGTATTTTATAATCTTATGTTTTTAGAGCGGTACGGATTAAAAACAGACAAAAAAATATCCGACAAGACACTTTGTGTGTATTGTCGGGTATTTTTTATGGTTGGATATGATTTTGCGGTGATGCTTTTATTTATCTTTCCTTGATGACTGCACGGCGTAAACCACATTTTTTGCAACTGTTCTTGGCACAAGACGTACACCAAAAGCTGCTGCCTTGCACAGCAGATCTGGCAGGGCAACCGATTTGCCTTTTTGCATTGCCCTGTAGCCATAGCGGCTTACCTGTGCAGCTTTGCCGTCCTCTTTTCCGCTGAACAGCAAGCTGTTTTTAAAGCCTGCAGTGGCAGCAAAACCTGTGTTTACAGGCCCGGGGCAAAGGGCGGTGACTGTGACACCTGTGCCTTTGAGCTCGGTGCTCAGGGCGTCGCTGAAACTAAGCACAAAGGCTTTGCTTGCGTAATAAACGCTCATACCCGGGCCCGGTGCAAAGGCGGCAACAGAAGCCACATTGAGTATTTTTCCGTCCCTTTTTGCCAGCATAGCTGGCAGATAAAGGTGGGTGAGTTTTACAAGGGCAGAGATGTTTAAATCAATCATCTGCTGCTGGCGGGATAAATCGCTTTTTGCAAAGTCTCCAAGGTCGCCAAAGCCTGCATTGTTCACCAGCACATCTATATGCACACCC
>JAGBFE010000397.1 GCA_018109965.1 Oscillospiraceae bacterium
GTCCTTAACAAGTGTATAAGGCATAAATACATAGCTGCGTATCTGGCTGCCCCAGGCAATTTCTTTCTGTACACCTTTGATGTCTTCGATTTTGTCAAGATGTTCCTGTTCCTTTATCTGTGCAAGTTTTGCACGGAGCATTTTCATACACATATCCTTGTTCTGAAACTGGCTGCGTTCATTCTGACAGGCAACAACAATACCTGTTGGGATATGTGTGAGGCGAACAGCAGAGGAAGTTTTGTTAACATGCTGACCGCCTGCACCTGATGCACGGTAAACGTCCATTTTGATATCTTCTTCGCGGATAACGATTTCATCATCATTTTCAATTTCCGGCATAACTTCGCAGGAAGCAAAGGAGGTATGGCGTCTGCCTGATGAGTCAAAAGGAGAAACACGCACAAGACGGTGAACACCGTGTTCACCTTTCAGAAAGCCGTAAGCATTTTCGCCTTCAACGGAGAAAGAAACGCTTTTGATACCTGCTTCGTCACCTTCAAGGTAGTCAATGGTTGTGGTTTTATAGCCTGCTTTTGCACAGTATTTGCCATACATACGGAACAGCATTTCGCACCAGTCCTGGCTTTCGGTGCCGCCTGCACCTGCGTGCAGTGTGATGATTGCATTGTTTTTGTCGTATTCACCTGTAAGCAGATTTTTAAGACGGAGCAGTTCAATCTGTTCTGTAAGGCTGTTTGCTGTGGAGATGATGTCACCTTCAAGACTTTCATCGTCAAGTTCTTCATACAGTTCAATCATTGCTTCGATGTCATCTACTGCTGTGATGATATCATCCACCGACTGTTTTTTGTCCTTGAGCTGTTTTATCTGGCTGAAAACCTTTGCCTGTTTTTCCGGATTTTCCCAGAATGCAGGGTTTTGTGTGTCAACCTCCAGCTTTTCAATTTCCATCAATATCTGATTGTAGGACACAGCGTCCTTCAAATCGCCAATCTGAGCCTTTGCATCGGCTGCTATTTTTTTATAATCATCAATAATTATCATATTTACCCCAATTTATCACAAATATACTTTAATATAATACCATAATAATTGTTTGTAGTAAAGTTTTTTGCTCTTTACATCTTGAACAAAATTTAATATAATTATTATTTGAATAGTTATGTATAAATAACGAATACAGGAGTTTGTAAACTATGTACATCTATAACGGTCACACCTGTGACGTATGTAATGAAAAATTCACACCGCAAAGCGATGTTGTTGTTTGCCCTGAATGCGGCACACCGCATCACCGTGAATGCTATAAATCCTTGGGACACTGTGTAAATGAAGCAAAACACGCCGAAGGCTTTGAATGGAAAGCACCTGAAAAGGCTGTTAACCACAATGTTACAGTATGCCCAAAATGCCAGTCCCCAAACCCGAAAGATGCAACATTCTGTGAACAGTGCGGCATCTCTCTTGTTGAACAGCCTAAAAAGAATCCGCACACACCACCGTTTGCAGGCGATATCCGCGACCAGCTGACAGGTGAAAACTCACCTTTCCCTGCAGGTACATTTGACGGTGAACTTGAAGGTGTAAACTACAAGGATATAGCTGTATATATCGGTCCTTCCTCAGCTTATTATGTTTATCACTTTAAGCGTATCCAGAAAGAAGGCAAAAAAGCAAGAGTATTTACTCTTTCCGCATTCTTTTTTGACGGTTTGTATTTCCTCTACCGCAAAATGTGGCTGGAAGCTGTTATCATTCTGATTTTAGGTTCTCTGCTGGCTGTGCCAAGCACGCTTCTTATGATGGAAACAATGGGACTTATCCCTTCCACATCCCCATATCTTTTCAGTGGTATTGATACCGCTGCTACAATATGCAGTGTTGTATCATTTGTATTCAAACTTATTCTTGGCTTTATAGCAGTACCAAGATACAAGAAAAAAGTTGTGAATGACCTGAAAAGAATAAAATATCAGTCACAGACAAGTGCACAGTATTATCAGACAGTTATGGCAAAATCCGGCCCAAGCCGTGCAGTTCTCATCCTTTGCGGCATTATGCTTGTTGCATATATGTTCATCTGATTTATTTAGTGAATATCAACAATATGATGCATAAAACATCATTGATTTTCAACAAAAAAGTTTGTAAAAAAACTTGACTTATACAGCTTTTGCTGTTATAATAAATTGCTGACTGAGAAAGTCAGTTCCTTGCCCTGTATAAGGCAGGGCCTAAAGTCCAAAAGGAGGTACACTATGATGCAGAAATACGAAGCTATGGTGGTAATCAGCACAAAACAGGAAGAAGAAACTGTTAAAGGTCTTGTAGAAAGATTCAAAGGCCTTATCGAAGAAAACGGTACTCTCGTTTCTGTTGAAGAATGGGGCAAAAAAAGACTTGCTTACATGATCAACAAAGAAACAGAAGGCTACTATGTGCTTTACACATTTGAATCCAATGCTGCTTTCCCTGCTGAACTGAGCCGCAGACTCAGAATCACAGAAGGTCTTTTGCGTTCAATGATTATCGCTCTGTAATTAGGAGGCTAAAATGAATGTTGTATGTTTAGTTGGCAGACTGACTGCTGACCCTGAATTGCGTCAGACACCAAACGGAACAAACGTTTGCAGCTTTTCTGTTGCTGTAAACCGTGCTTATTCCGGTGCTAACGGTGAAAGACAGACAGACTTTATCAACTGTGTTGCATGGAGACAGACTGCTGAATTTATCTCAAGATATTTCAGAAAAGGCCAGAATATAGGTCTTAACGGTTCTATCCAGACAAGAACATATCAGGATAAAGACACAGGCAAAAACCGCACAGCATTTGATGTTGTTATCAACAACGCTTACTTTGTGGAAAGCAAAGGCACAAGCCAGAACACAGGCTTTGGCGGTGGTTTTAACAACTATCAGGAAACCGCAAAACCAGCAGGCATTGCTTCATCCTTCTCAACAGGTGAGTTGGATGATTTCTCCAGCATCGCAAGCGATGACGGAGATTTACCGTTTTAAATTTTGATTAGGAGGCTTATCTACCATGGAAA
>JAGBFE010000398.1 GCA_018109965.1 Oscillospiraceae bacterium
AAACCGGTTTTGAACAGGTGTGAGAGCACAACACCTGCAATGATAATCAGTATTGCATTGCGGAACTGATGTTTAAAGAAAGCCTCTTTCATATAAGCACCCCCGTAAACCCATTATCTGTTATATCTTCTGTACCTTTTTGCCTGTTTTTTGTTCAATAAAATCAACAAACTGCTCCTTTGTGCCGTTCACAAGACTTGTGACATCGTAGGCCTGTGCGTGATTCTGGTTGAGCACAAAAATAATATAATCGCCTGTATCGGCAACTGACTGTATTATGGAATACGGAAATTCCGTTGTGCCCACATCTGTTGCGGAAACAAAATTTTCATCACTGAATACAACATTTGCTTTTTCGGAGCCTTTTATCATACGTCTGCCTGCAATAAAGGCATTTAAACTGTCCTCAAAGGGCAGCACAACAAGCATGGCCACAACAGCCAAAAGAGTGATGAAGGTTTTAAACTCAAAATCGGAGTTAAGTATATCCCCTGCAACAAGCAACAGGCCCAGAACAATAACAACAATGCCTACTATATGGCTGCGTTTGCTGTGTTTTGCACGGGTTGTTTTTCGCACTGCCTTTGCCATTGCAGTAAGTGTTTTTTGGTTGTAAACTGTTTCAAAAGCAAATTCCATACCATAACCTCCGTTACATATACCTTTTCAGTTTGATTGTACACAATTTATGTGTTCTGTATGTGAAAAAGCTTTGCACATTATATACAAACATACAAAGCCTTTTATATACATATTATCAGTTATGACACACAACCACTCCGCCTATTTTTTCCGCCACTGCAGCTTTAACCTGTTGTGTAAGCTCCATTTCCATATCAGGACGAAGCATAATTATAGCATCTTCGTAACACAACAGATATTCGTTGTCGGGATAATCCTCTCCGATATACAGCTGATAAGCCTTTTGTGCACCCCATTCCGATGCAGGTATTTCCACTGCTCTTTCGTAGAACGGGTCATCCTCTGTTATACCACGGTTGTTCGGGAAATCTTCGAGCATATATCTGTATGCAATGTTGTAAAACGGCGCAAATTTGATTTTTACAAGGGTATACTGCAGGCTGTACTGGTCAAGGTCCCCCATTTTTGGACGCTGATAAGCATCGTGGCAGGACATAAACAGCGATTCGTCACCATACCAGCTTGTTGAATAATCATCATAATCGGTCTCAACCATATCCTGTACCATAAGCGGAAGCTCATCATTATAAACTTTAAAGGTATGTCCTTTGTACTCATAGGTGTATGCGTATTCCCTGTCGAACAAGCCGCTTTCCATTGCTTTGTCAATGACTGTTATAAGCAGGAACCCTGTAACACCAAAAGACATTACTATCACTGTTATTATTGTTATAATCCTGTTTGCATTGGCGGAAATCTTAAACTTTTTGAGCAGATTGGAAAATCCCCACACCAATGTTGCAACAAGCATTATTGCTAAAGCACTTATGACACTGAAAATTGCCATTTTGCCGCCTATCGATACCAGAAATACTGCGAATATGGCGAGTATAAC
>JAGBFE010000399.1 GCA_018109965.1 Oscillospiraceae bacterium
CATAGCTTACGTTTTCGCCGTAAACCAGCAGCATTGTGTTGAATTTAAGCGCCATATGGAGAGGGAATGTATAGATATGTCTGTCAAGGTACCAGGTTGGCTTGCCGTATTTTTCAAACATATTTCTCATCAGAATTTTCTGTGTTCTGATGTCCGGTTTGCAGCTGATGATAGGGCAGCCAAATTCTTCGCTGATGTTTTTCAGGTTGTGTCTGCCTGCTTCTGTCATAGGGAAGTTGTCTTCAACAGAAAACAGGATAGGTGTCATTTTCATAACTTCTTTCATTATATAAACCTGGAAATGACTGTCCTTGCCGCCACTTACGGCAATAGCACAGTCGTACTGGCCGGGGCCGTTGCAGCCGCGGTATTTATCACAAAGGGCTTCAAGTTCTTTCCAGCGTGCATCCCAGTCGATTTCTTTTCTCTTTTCGTAGTGGTTGCAGGCGGAACAAACGCCGTTTTCGTCAAAAATGATGCCCGGTCTTGTATCCGGCATAGTACATTTTTTGCAGTATTTCATACAAGTAGCTCCTTTTATCATATAACCATAAATAAGTTGTTGAGGTATTGCAACACCATAATTTATCTTACCACACTTTTAATATAAAATAAAGGTTTTACATAATAATTTTGCATTTTTTGGACTATACAAAATTTATCCAAAATGATAAAATTAAACTATCAACATATAAACCCAAAAGGGAGACTCCATAGCAATGAAAAAGAAATACACCTTAAAAACACTGTTGGTTGATATAGTTTTTGACTTTGTCGGCTGCGGCCTTTACGGCTTTGCCCTCAACAGCTTTATTGTGCCAAACGGTTTTGCCACAGGCGGCATCAGCGGTATCGCCCTTGTTGTAAACTATCTTACAAAGCTGCCAATAGGTACCATAAACTTTTTAATCAATATCCCGCTTGTTATTATTGCCTTTAAAATTCTGGGCAGAACCTTTATGCTCAAAAGCGTAAAAACCCTTATCTTTCTCACCCTTGCAATCGACTACTACACCCAGCCGCTGCCCGACTATGTGGGCGACCCTATCCTTGCGGCACTATGTGCAGGTGTGCTGGTAGGCGCAGGCCTTGGCATTGTGTTTGTGCGCGGTTCATCCACAGGCGGTGCCGACTTTGTAACAATGAGTGTGCAGAAACTGCGCCCTCATTTTTCCATCGGTACACTCACAATCGCATTTGACTACTCTGTGCTTGCACTCAGCGGTGTTGTGTTCGGCAATATCAATGCAACACTTTACGGCGCAATTGCAATGTACCTTGCAGGTGTGATTATGGACAAAATCATGTACGGCCGTGCAAAAGGCAAACTTATGCTGGTTGTTACCACAAAGGGCGAACAGGTTGCCAACAGCATTTTTGAAGCCTGCGAACGCGGCTGCTCCGTTGCAGATATCCGCGGCGGTTACAAAGGCGAACAGCGACAGCTTGTTATCAGTGCGGTAAGCAAAAACCAGCTTTACAAAGCCCGCCGTGCAGCACACGATGCTGACGAAGCTTCCTTTACAATGGTTACAACCACCGAGGATGTATTTGGCGAAGGCTTTACCGACCCTCGTGAAGCATAATTAAACGATGATAAAATATATAATAATTCTGATTGCGGTTTTGAATATTGTCTCCTTTGCCCTTTACGGCATTGACAAGCACAAGGCAAAAAACAACCGCTGGCGTATCAGCGAAAAAACACTGCTGCTGTGGAGTGCCGCAGCGCCTTTCGGCGCAGTTTTTGGCACAAAGGTGTTTCACCACAAAACAAAAAAACTTAAATTTGATACAGTACTGTTTATATCGTGCATTGTACATACCCTGCTGTATGGAACATTGCTGTATATGACAGTTAAATAACAAAAGACGTGTAGGGGCTGATGCCCGCAACAGCCCAAAACAGGCCGGTGCGGACACAGGCCCCTGCATTTGCATCAGATAAAACAGATATGGAGATTACCTATGAAAAAATACATTCTTTCACTTGACCAGGGCACAACAAGCTCCCGTGCGATTCTGTTTGACAAAAATCAGAACATTGTGGCAATGAGCCAGAAGGAATTCACACAGATTTTTCCACAGGACGGCTGGGTGGAACACGATGCGATGGAAATTTATTCTTCCCAGTATGCCGTTATGATGGAGGTTATCGCCAAAAGCGGCGTTGACCCTGCAGAAATTGCGGCAATCGGCATCACAAACCAGCGCGAAACCACAATTCTGTGGGATAAAAACACAGGCAAACCTGTTTATAACGCAATTGTGTGGCAGTGCCGCCGCACAGCTGATATCTGTCAGCAGCTGACCGGTGACGGCTGGGGCGAATATATCAAAGAGACCACAGGTCTTGTTATCGATGCTTATTTTTCCGCAACCAAAATCAAGTGGATACTTGACAATGTTGACGGCGTGCGCGAAAAGGCACAGAAAGGTGAAATTCTGTTTGGCACGGTGGACACCTGGCTTATCTGGAAGCTGACAAACGGCCGTGTGCACATCACCGATTACACCAACGCAAGCCGCACAATGCTGTACAACATCAAGGAACTCAAATGGGACGAAAAACTGATGGAGGTGCTGGATATTCCGCAAAGCATTCTGCCGCAGGTTTGTCCGTCCAGCCATATTTACGGTCATGTTAATATTCAGGGTGTGGATATCCCCGTTGCAGGTGTTGCAGGGGACCAGCAGGCTGCTTTGTTCGGTCAGTGCTGCTTTGATGTGGGGGATGCAAAAAACACCTACGGCACAGGCTGCTTCCTTTTGATGAACACGGGCGAAAAACCGTATTACAGCAAATCGGGTCTGGTAACCACCATTGCGGTGGGCATTGACGGCAAGGTGCAGTATGCCCTTGAAGGCAGTGTGTTTATCGGCGGTGCGGTTATCCAGTGGCTGCGTGATGAGATGAAATTCTTGCAGGAAAGCAAGGACGCCGAATATTTTGCAACCAAAGTTGAAGATACAGGCGGTGTATACCTTGTGCCTGCCTTTACAGGCCTTGGGGCGCCTTACTGGGATATGTACGCCCGCGGCTGCATTGTGGGCATCACCCGCAGCACAAAACGTGAGCACATTATCCGTGCCGCACAGGAAAGCATTGCCTATCAGTCCCTTGAGCTTGTAAAAGCAATGGAAACTGACAGCGGCAAACAGCTGCAGATGCTCAATGTGGACGGCGGAGCAAGCCGTGACAAATTCCTTATGCAGTTCCAGGCCGATATTATGAACAAGGTTGTGCGCAGACCAAAATGCAAGGAGACAACTGCCCTTGGCGCTGCATATCTTGCAGGCCTTGCAACAGGCTTCTGGCAAAGCAAGGAAGAGCTGAAACAGCTTAAAGAATACGACGGCTACTTTACACCATACATGGACGAAGAAAAACGGGAAAAACTGTTCAAAGGCTGGCAGAAAGCTGTTGGCAGAAGTCTCAACTGGGCAGAATGAAATCCCACAGATAAGGCTGTGATAAATTTTCTGTCACCCCACTTAGAGGATGGCAGGCTATGCCATTCGGCAGCCTTGCCACAATAACAAAAAAGTATCGCATAAAACAAAAAAGGACAGTCGTTTGGCTGTCCTTTTGATTTTATGTTGATTTTGTCATTCTGAGTGTATGCGAAAAATCTCTCTGTTTTGTCAGACTGATTTCTGTTGCGTTGTATCGGCTTATTTTACAAACCTGTCAATTTTGGCTCTGAACTCTGCGTCCATTTCCTTTGAAACATAGGATTTGCTGATATGGCCGTAAATTCTGCCTGCCCATTCGCTGATTGGTCCGAAGATTTTCAGTTTTGCAGGGTCAAGCTTGATTTTGTACATAAAATGCAGCCCCACAAGGGAAAAATGCTTGAGCCAGGAGTATTTTGGAGTGAAATGGTCAAAAGGCTTTCTGCCTGTTGCATCACTGTCTTCCAGCAGCATTTTTTCGCACACATCGGCAATTCTCACATAGCTTGGCACATCTGTCTGGTCGTAGTGGCTCAGCATCATTTCCTTGTCGATAGGGAACGGCGCATCTGTTGCAGTAAATGTTGCCGCAAAATCTTCGTAGTTGTCAATAAAACGGCAGTCCTTGTAGATAACAGGGTCGTATTCCCATTCAACAGGGTACGGGCGGATTACAAAACAGGATTTGTTTGCAAAGTAAATTTCTGCAATGGAGGTGGAAATCCAGCTGAAAATTGTGTCCGCTGCCACAATCCACTGTTTAACGGAATAATCGGTGATAAGGTGGAAGTTTTTGTGCTTTGCGGCCATCTCGGCAAGGATTGGGCTGTTCCATTCGCTTGGGTGACGGCGGTAGACAAACTCTGTCTGCTGGCCTTCCTCTGTCTGCAGGAACTTGTCCACCCATTCAAGTGTGCGGTTCATGCTTTTGCACGCTGTCACACGGAACTGGTCAAAGCTGACACCTGCAAGGTCGTTCAGCTCGGATATTTCCTTGTCGGACATATATGCAACGGAAAAGCTGGAAACATACAGCGCAAGGCGTTTGTTCGGGTCAAGGCCAAACTCTCTGCAAAGCTCGTCCTTTTCCTTGTAATAGCCTTTGAATTCAGGGCGCAGAAAATCCAGTGTTACAGCACCTGTAATGGCTGTGTTTTCAATCGGCACACCGTATTTTACAATTCTGTCACGGCTTTTTTCGCCCCAGCAGGTGTGCATTGCATATGCAGCAGCTTCGCCGCAGTTGAAAAACGGGCTGTTTTCCTGTTCTTCGCTCAGCACCTGTTCCCAGTGCAGGTTAACAACCTTGTTGCACACGCCAACGTTGTTGTAGACAAAGCTGTTCATTGTCTTGTTGTCATACATTGCGCTGGCAACCACAACCTTTGGCTTGTCCTCTTTGTGCAGACGGCGTTCCTTTTTTGCAAGCAGCTGACGGATTTCGGCGGTGTAGCCGCGGCGCTCCAGCTCTGCTTTAAGCAGGGTGATGCTTTCATATTCTCTTACAATATGTTCATAAAGGATTAAAAAATCAAGTGCCATAATATTAACTCCGTAAGGTTATTTTTGCTGTTCAGCAAAGTAGGGGCGAACTGCACGCCGTTTGTCATTCTGAACGAGTGCAACGAAGTGAAGAATCTCTCTCGTTTCCGCAGCGTAATGGCTGACGGTTTTCTGTACAAACCGAGAGATCCTTCGCTGCGCTCAGGATGACAGCTTTTATGTTAATAAATGTTTTGTCATCGGATATCTTTATTGGAGGGCGCTGCCCTCCTTTCACTACCCGAAGAATCAAAGGTAAAAATTACTCTCCAAACAACATTTCGGTAAAAATCGGCAGGCCGCTGTAGGTGTCAAGGTGGAACCCGTCATAGAACTGTTCCTGACTGAACGGATTAACCTCGTTGTATTCAAAGTTTTTCACTTCGCTGTATTCGCTTACATCGCTGATAAACTTTTCAATGTGCTTGTCGATGCCAAGGGGTTTTACTACCAGTTC
>JAGBFE010000400.1 GCA_018109965.1 Oscillospiraceae bacterium
AGTAACCAAAAGATCCGACAGCACCGAAAGCGGCAGCAGCGGTCCATGGATGTATCTGGACTGGAAAGGCGACAAAGACATTTATCAGCAGTTCAGTTTTGACAGCTGCGGAACACAGACCGACTTTGAGCAGTTTTGCCAACAGCTTGCTTTGCAGTGTGCTGACCAATAAAACAACGCTTTATACTGACAGAGCAATTTAATGCCCTGTCAGTTTTTTGTGCAACCGCCTTTAACCAAACGGGTTAACCGCGGTTTATTGTTATTTGATATAATCAGCTTTATAATTTAATCTGCAAGGAGGAATAAAGTATGAACTTATGTATTGCAGATAACCTTAAACTTTTGAGATACCGCAGCGGATATACGCTGGAGGCCATTGCCGAGATAATTTCCGTCTCCCGTCAAAGTGTTGCAAAGTGGGAATCGGGAGATTCTGTGCCCGATGTTATAAACTGTGTTAAACTTGCTTCTTTGTACAAAATTTCTTTAGATGAACTGGTCAACCGACCTTTGACCGATGCAATTGCCTGCGATTTTGCATCAAGCGAAGACCGCATATGCGGTGTGATTGAGGTGTCCCAGAATGGCACAATACCCATTCCGCAATGTGTTATGGATGCTTTTGGTATACACTGCGGCGACAAGGTGCTGATGCTTGGCGACAAAAAACAGGGCATTGCACTTGTAAAATGCAGTCAGTTTTAAGGAGGATGTATGGATATGCTAAAAGTCAGTCACCTGTACAAAAGTTATGACAATTTTGCTTTGCAGGATGTGTCTTTCAATGTTAAAAAAGGGCATATAATGGGTTTTGTTGGGCGAAACGGTGCAGGCAAATCCACCACACTGAAAGCTGTTATGAATATGGTGCACAAAGACAGCGGACAGATTGAATTTTTCGGGCTTGATATGTCACAAAATGAACGTGCCATAAAACAGCGCATCGGCTTTGCAGGCGGTGCTGTTGATTATTACAAAAAGAAAAAAATCAGCAAGCTGGTGGAAGTTACAAAAACCTTTTACGACAACTGGGACGATGCTGTTCTTCAAAGATATATGCAGCTGTTTTCAATAGATGAAAACAAAACTCCGTCACAGCTTTCGGAAGGAATGAAAGTTAAGCTCAACCTTGCTATTGCGCTGTCCCACGGGGCAGAGCTTTTGATTTTGGATGAACCCACCAGCGGTCTTGACCCTGTGTCGCGGGATGAACTGCTGCAGATTTTCAAATATCTGAAAAGTCAGGGTGTAACCATACTGTTTTCCACGCATATCACCTCTGACCTGGACAAATGCGCTGATGATATAACTTACATACGAAACGGACAGATAGTGTATACAGGCAGTTTTTCCGATTTTGTGGGCAGCGAAAAACTGGAAGACGTGATAATAAAACACGAAAGGGAGGCTTTTTATGAAAAAACTGCTTTATAAAGAATTTTCCCTCGCAACACCGCTGCTGACTGTTTTGTTCCTTGGGTTTACCGTTATGACCTTTATCCCCGGATACCCCATTTTGTGCGGAGTTTTTTTCGTGTGCTTTGGCATATTCCAGAGCTATCAGACAGCAAGAGAAGATAACGACATCCTTTACACTTCACTTTTGCCTATAAAAAAATCAGATGTGGTATGCGCAAAATATGTCTCCGCCGTGATTTTGCAGGGCATTGCATTTGTTTTGTTCAGCATTTTTACATTTATACGAATGTTTTTCCTTGGCAACAGTGCGGTGTACACAAACAATGTGCTTATGGGAGCAAATTTTGTTTTTCTCGGCTTTGTGCTGCTGATATTTGCCGTTTTCAATGTGATATTCATTGGCGGCTTTTTCAAAACCGCATACCGCTACGGCAAGCCTTTTGTGCTGTTTATCACTGCAAACTTTGCAATAATTGCAATTGCCGAAACTTTGCACCATCTGCCGGGAATGAATTGGCTGAACAATCTGAATTTTGACAGTGCAGTCTGTCAGCTGCCGCTGTTGGTTTGTGCGGTTGTTATCTATGTCATTTCAACTGTCATTTCCTGCAAAAAATCAAAGGCACTGTTTGAAAAACTTGATTTATAATGATTTATAAAACCCACATTCAGACAGCATTAAACAGAGAGAATTATATGCAAATTCTCTCTGTCTTTTTTTGTTATATATGATATAATGAATTTAATATTAAAACGACAATACATTTTCGGAGGATATTTTTATGAGATATCAGAAGCTTGGCAACACAGATATTGATGTTTCGGTTGTTTCCCTTGGTGCGTGGGCACTTGGCGGCGGCAGCGTTTGGACCGACAAGGACTCCACTGTGGACGAAGTTAAAAACCTGCTGGATGCCTGCAGACATCACGGCATCAACTACATTGACACAGCACCTGTTTACGGCACAGGCGTGAGCGAAGAACTTTTGGGCGAAGCACTCAAAGGCCGCAGAAGCGACTTTGTACTGCAGTCAAAATGCTCACTCAACTGGCGCAATGAAGGTGGCAACTTCCATTACGAACGCGACGGCTACACAGTAAACAACGACACCCGCGCAGCTGCAGTTAAAAAAGACGTGGAAGACTCTCTGCGCAGAATGCAGACAGATTATCTTGACAGCGTTATTGTGCATTATGTGTGCAAGTCCTTCCCTGTTGAAGAAACTGTGGGCGCTCTGGAAGACCTTATCAAAGAGGGCAAAATCCGCACATACGGCCTTTCCAACAGCCAGCCTGCCGACCTGCTGGAATACAAGGCTGCCTCCACAAAAGTGTCCGACGGCGTAAGCCTTGTGCAGGAATTTTTCAGCATCCTATCCCCATTCCACGGCAGAGACTATTTTGAAAACTGCAAAAAATTCAACACAGTTTTCCAGACCTACGGCGTATTGGAAGAAGGCTTTTTGACCGGCCCTGACTTTTTGAACAAAGAATTTAAAAAGACAGATATCCGTTCCCGTATTCCTTGGGTTGGCGAAGAATACAAGGCAGGCCTGCGCACTGCATTTGAAAAATGGGCACCAATCTGTGCACAGCACAACTGCAGCTTTGCAGCTTTGGTTGAAGCCTGGGCACTGACACAGTACGACAGAATGAACCTGCTGGTTGGCATGAGAAAAATCAAAAATGTTGAAGACACAGCAAAATGCCTTGATATCAAGCTTTCAGCTGATGAAATCAAGTATATGGAAGAAGTTGTAAAACCAATTCAGGTGGAAGTGCTGGATAAATAATTACAGATTAAACCGACAATATTTTCGCAAAACACAAAACAGAGCCGCAGAATCAATCTGCGGCTCTTTGTTTTTCAATTTCTATGGTATCTGTCAATATTGTCCCAAATATTGCTGAACTATACAACACATACGCCCTTTCGTCTTTACCTTGCGGTGCATATCTGCTAAAATCATATACAGAACAAGGGTTTTGCCCTATATAAAAAGGAGATTTGTGCTATGTTCCTTTCCGATTTGAACTACCGCCAGGTGGAAGAGTATCTCAAAACATCCGACACTGTTATCATTCCGCTGGGCAGTCTTGAAAACCACGGGCTGCATCTGCCCCTTGGCACCGACACAATTGTGCCCGACAGAATTGCACAGCTGATAAATGACCGCTGTGATGTGATGATTGCACCAAGCATAAACTAT
>JAGBFE010000401.1 GCA_018109965.1 Oscillospiraceae bacterium
GCTGCGAAAACGCCAGCGCTTTTTCCACATTTTTAAAGTAGCACACCACGTGGATATCCTCGTTGGTGCACACCTCGATGCCGCAGAGAAATTTTACGCCATAGCGTTTGCAGGCTTCAGCCGCTGCAGAAATATTGAGGCCAGAGTTGTGGTCGGTAACCGCAATGGCGTCCAGCTGTGCCAGAAAGCTCATGCCTGCAATGTTGGCAGGTGTCATATCGTCGTTGCCGCAGGGTGACAGGCAGGAATGTATGTGGAAATCGTATTTCAGCATAGCTTTTTCACCTTTCTTTGTGGGATTGCCCCATCGGTTTTTATCAAAGGGCACATTCCCCATAATATTATTTTAGCATTATATTTTTAAATAAACAATCGGCACTATCCCCCAATTTGCCGCGGCAACTTTGGCGGTTTTGCGGATAGACAGCAAATGTTACAGAATTGTAAAACTTTGGATACATTGTGGTTTCGCAGGGAGTGTTATGCTATAATGCAGACAAGTACATCGAGCAATCAGTTACAGGAGGTGCAGTATGAAAAAACTGTTTTTATCCCTTTTGCTTTCCCTTTGCCTTGTGCTGTGCGCCTGTGAAGAAAACGCACAAAACGGTGTAACAGACGGCAGCACACAGGCCGAAAACACACATACCACCGAAAACGCCACCCAAGACGAAGCTGCCGAAAACATCTTTGTCCCCGGAGAAAACGCAGTAAAAGCACTGGAAAAGAAAACCGCCGAAGATTTTTTTGGCAGCAGTGCAGTGACAAGATTTTATGATGCGGGATATGATATGGAAATAACCGACCGCCACATAACCCGTTACAACGATGTGGTATTCTGTGTGGAGTTCACAAACCGCAAAAACGGCACAGTGTATACAGTTGAAAATCTGACTGCACAGCTGGAATACGCCGACGACAGCCTTGAAATGAGCCTTAACAATATGTACATCCACGGGGCTGTGGCCGCAATATTCGGTGATGAAATCATTATCAGCGAAAAAGACTGCCTGCATTTTTATGACCTGAACACCTTTGAAAACAAGGGCGAGGATATGCGTATTGACCTGTACGACAAAACACCCGTAATTATCCACAGTGTTATAAAACAGGACAATATCTATTACGCCTCCTACTCTGCAGGTGTGACAAGCGATGATATGCACAACAGCTATCAGGCCGCCTATTATGCCGACAAGGGTTTTCTGCGTTTTGACAAGGAAGGCAAATTCAGTGACTATCCGTTGAATTTAACGGAAGATACGGGTGCTTCCATCGATGCCTTTGACCTTGAAATACGGGGCAGCTATCCACAATATATTTTTGCAGGGTACTACGGCTATGATTTTGAAAAGCAGGCCCTTTACAGCGTGCAGAAGTTTGCCGAAGAAACAAACGAGGACGGCACCTTTGTGCTTGAAAAGTGGACCAGCCTTTCCACCACCGACGAAACCTGCTGGCGTGTGACCAACCTTGTTAACGGCAAGGTGAAGGAAATTGACACCTTCCGCCTTGATGTAAACTATATATTCGGCATCAATCAGGAAACCAACAGCTTTGAAAACGACCTTATTGTTCAGTTTGCGCACGAAAACCGCGATATGATTGTCACCTGCCCACACACCGAAACCACCCTTGTACTTGACCGCGGCAGTGACTCGGGACAGGTGCTGTATAACCCGACCGCAAAGCAGCTTCAATCTGATCACAACAAAATATATTCCCGCGATAAGCGTTACACCATTTACAGCGGTGCATCGGCTGGCGGCGGTGACGGCGGTGCAAGCCAGAAGATACTGCACGACAGCCAGACGGGCGAATACAGATATATCAACACGGTAAGCATTTATGACGAAATCGGCTTTTTCTCCAACAGCGACATATGGGTGCTGACCGATGATGATTTTATCATTTACGAAAAGGGTATGCCCACACAGCAGCCTAAATTTGTGCTGAGCGACAATTTCCCTCTCGGCAAAAACATAAACGACAACGGCGTATGGGGCAGATTTGTGTTTGCCGCCCGCCGCGACCCCGAAAAGCAGGACTATGTGGTGCTGTATACCGAGTTCCCCAACAAAGAGTGCTACCGCAGTTTCAGAAACTACGGCGAATATTCCGACTATGTTGAGGACGGCTGGCGCCCCACCTATAAGCTGGCGGTGCTGGACACCGAGGGCAAAATGGTAAAATCCATCGACACGGGCGTGAATGTGTATATGGCACTTTATGACTTTGCACACATCAGTATGTATATGGAACAGGAAAATCTGATACATTTTGAAGTATCCTACAAACAAAAAGCTGCCGAAGCAACGGTAAATCTTGTTACCGATGAAGTAAATGTTATCCTTGATGTGCTGGCACAGCAGAAATAAACGTTTTGCAAAACACATTCAATATTACATACAACACAAAGCGGAGACAGCAAGCTGTGCTGTCTCCGCTTTGTATTTATATATATAAGTATA
>JAGBFE010000402.1 GCA_018109965.1 Oscillospiraceae bacterium
CCGTGACCTGTGAGGTATTTTACATATCCGCTGAAGTTCATAGCGTGGTCACCAATACGTTCAATGTTGCCTACAATGCGGAAGTAACCGCTGATAAGTTCGCTGTCAGCATCCGGCATCGGTTTGGAAATGATTGAAGAAATATACTGACAAATCTGTGCATTGAGAGTGTCAATTTTATCTTCGTTTTCTTTCAGCTTGGCTTCGTATTCCATGGTGTTGTTCAAAACAGCATCAAAACTCATAACGATGTTTTCTTTTGTAATGGAATACATATATTCAAGTTCTTCGCGGATATTTGCGATGATGATAGCCATGTTACCGATGTTGTATGTAGACAGATGGCTGCAGCGTTCTGCAAGGCTTGGTCTTGCTTTTTCAGCTTCCTTGTCAGGCAGAATGATACATGCAAGTTTTACCATCTGTTTTGCAAATGGGAACAGAACAATTGTTGTAACAACTTTATATACAAGGTGTGCATTGGCAATCTGAGCACTTGGGTTGTTAGGGAACAGATTTACAAACCATGTGGTGAAAGGTACAAGTTCGCAGATAACAAGGAAGAACAGTGTACCAAAAATGTTGAACATAAGGTGAATAAGTGTTGTTCTTTTTGCGTTTACAGATGTGCCAAGGGAAGCAAGAACTGCAGTTACACAGGTACCGATTGTGAAACCGAAAAGAACATAAATACCGTTGTCAAGGGTAACAACACCACTCATTGCCAAAGCCTGCAAAATACCAACGGAAGCAGAAGATGACTGGATAATTGCAGTAAAGATTGTACCAGCCAGAATACCGATAAATGGGTTGGAAAATTCTGTAATGATTTTTACAAAAAGTTCTGAATCTCTGAGACCTGCCATGGAGCCGCTCATCATATCCATACCGATAAACAGAATACCAAAACCGGCAATGATTTTGCCCCAGTGATTAATATTTTCTTTTTTGGAGAAAACAATCATACAAACGCCGATGAATGCAAAAGCAGGTGCTATTTCCTTAATATCAAGAGTGATAAGCAAACCGGTTACTGTTGTACCGATGTTGGCGCCCATAATAACACCAACAGCCTGGCTGAGTTGCATAAGACCGGAGTTTACAAAGCCAACCAGCATAACTGTAGTAGCGGAAGATGACTGGATGATTGCAGTGATAACTGTACCTACGATAACACCCATAAATGTGCTGGAAGTCAGTTTTTCCAAAATGGACTTCATTTTGTTACCGGCTGCCGCTTCAAGACCGGCACTCATCATGTTCATACTGTAAAGGAACAAAGCCAGGCCGCCAAAAAGTGTTAATGCTTGTGATAATCCCATAAAATTTTCTCCTGTGAATTGAAAAATGTGTTTATAATAAATATTCTGCTGAATAATTATTGATTTTTTGAGTACTTTAACTATAAAAACTGTTTTTATTTGAATAAATGAATTTTACCATTGTCATTAAGACGTTTTATTATTACAAGTGCAATAGGAAAAACAAATATGCCAAGAACACCTATAAATCTTACACCCAAAAACATTGCCATCAAAGTTACCATTGCAGGCAGGCCAACCTGTTCGCCAACAATTTTAGGTTCGATTATCTGACGGATAACCGAAATTATGGCGTAAAGTATCAGCATACCTA
>JAGBFE010000403.1 GCA_018109965.1 Oscillospiraceae bacterium
ATTTTACAAATTTTTTAAATGCTGCAACACCTTCAGGTGTGCGTTTATAAACGCCTGCATGTTCCAAAACTTTATTGAACACCTTACCTACCTCTACCTTCAGAATTGATAATGTATTTTCATTTGTAAAGGTATATTTTTCTTTAAGCTCTTCCAGCCATTCGTTGTGTTTCTGTGCTGTTTCAGAAAGAGGCTTTCCTTCGACAATTGATTTTTCCAGCTCTGCCAGTTCAGCCTTAAGGCGTGAAGGGAGCACAGCAAGCCCCATAACTTCTATAAGGCCAATGTTTTCTTTTTTGATATGATGAAGCTCGGCATGAGGATGAAAAACGCCAAGTGGATGTTCGTCGGTAGTGATATTATTTCTCAGCACCAGGTCAAGCTCATAGTTTTCTCCTCTGCGGCGGGCAATAGGTGTTATTGTATTGTGCATAACACCATCAGTTTCGGCAAACACAAAAGCGTCAATATCGGTATATTCTCTCCAGCAGGCAAGAATTTTATCGGCAAGTTTTACAAGGCGTTCTTTGTCCGCGCCATTGAGTCTGATAACGCTCATAGGCCATTTAACAATACCCGCTTTAACATCCTCAAATCCTTCAAAAGAAATTTTGTGCTCAACAGCAGCACGTTCCATAGGGAAAACATATCTGCCGCCCTGAAAATGTTCGTGGCTTAAAATGCTGCCGCCTACGATAGGCAGGTCTGCATTGCTTCCTATAAAGTAATGCGGAAAAAGAGTAACATAATCAAGCAGCTTTTCAAAAACAGATTTATCTATAACCATCGCTTTGTGAACTTCGTTAAACACGATGCAATGCTCAGGATAGTACACATACGGACTGTACTGCATAAACCATTTTTCATTGCCTATGCTGACCGGAACAACGCGGTGGTTTTGTCTTGCAGGATGGTTTATTCTCCCTTCATAGCCTTCGTTTTCACGACAAAGCTGACATTTTGGATAGTCTGTCTGAGGTGCATTTTTAGCAGCTGCAATTGCTTTTGGGTCTTTTTCCGGTTTACTGAGATTTATTGTTATGTCCAGATTCCCGTATTCTGTCGAAGTTTTCCAGCGCATATCCTTCTGTATGCGGTATCTTCGTATATAATCACTGTCCTGTGAAAATTTATAAAACCAGTTTGTTGCTTCCTCAGGACTTTTTTCATACAGAAGCTTAAATCTGCTCTGAACCTCTCTTGGCATAGGTGTAAGTACACCCATTATTTTTGTGTCAAACAGGTCACGGCTTACAGTATCATCAGCACATATACCGCGCTGTACAGCATCATTTAAAAGTGCCGTAAGAATTTCTTCCAAAGATATTGGACGGCATTCTTCTTCGGTGTAGCTGTCCAGCTGTAAAACCGCAAGCAGACGATTTATGATAAACGTTTTATCGCATTCTGCAAAAAGCTCTTTGCTGATACCATAGTTAACCAAAGCAGAAATATAAGAATTTATATCCATAACAATAACTCCTTATTGTACCCTTACGCCTCCGTAAGGACGAATATCAAGAATATGACAGCAGTCTTTGCCCAAAGATTTTTCCATATTATATTTAAAACTATCCAATATATCCAACGGTACAAAAGCCTGTACTGTTCCGGCAAAACCGCCGCCGTGAACACGGTATGCACCTCTTCCTTTAAGGAAGGTATCACATAATGCAAGGGTAAGCGCAACTGCCTGATGAGCTGTTTCACCCGTTGGTGTTATATTCTGCAGATACATCCAGGAGCTATGTCCCGAACTTCTTACAAGACTTAAGAATGTATCTATGTCTTTATGGCGCAAGGCCTTTACCTGCTTTTCAACCCTTTTGTTTTCCTGGTAGATATGTATTGCTCTGAGAATCGCACGGTCTGTCACATGTTCTCTCAATTGCGGAAGTGCGTTGAAAAACAGTTCTTCAGGAATTTCACGCAACACACTTTTTCCAAAAAACTCGCATACGCTCTTTAGCTCTTCGGTTATAGCAGCATATTCGTGGGTAAGGTTGGCATGGTCAGCACCACTGTCAATAATACATAAAGCGTAGCCGTTTTTTGCAAGGTCAAAATCAATGCTTTCAACCTTTGGATACTGTGGGTTGTGAAAATCTATATACACAAGGCCACCTGTTGCTGATGCCATCTGATCCATAAGTCCGCAGGGCTTGCCAAAATATGTGTTTTCTGTCCACTGACCAATCTTTGCGATTTCTGCCGGGAACAGTCTGCCGTCAAAAAACAGCTCGTTGCATATTGTCCCCATAAGCACTTCAAAGGCCGCAGAGGAACTTAAGCCACTGCCTGCAAGAACTGTGGATTTTATATTTGCATCAAAGCCTTTAAGCTGGGCGCCTTTCTGTGCAAATGCTGCAAGAACTCCTCGCACCAAAGCCGCTGTTGTATTTTTTTCTTTTTCCTTTTTGTCAAGGTCGCACAGTGATATCTCTATATCAGGATAACCCTCAGAATTAATTCTCACTGTATCTGTATCGTTTAATACCACCTCTGCAACAGCTTCAAGGTTAACCGCTGCCGCAATCACACATCCATGCTGGTGGTCTGTGTGATTGCCTGCAATTTCGGTTCTTCCCGGCGCAGAGAAGATATAAAGAAAAGGAGGTAAAACATTATTATTCATAGTTGGTTCCAAAGATAATAATTGAAAGATTTTAATCTCCCTGTCGCACAAGCAGAGGCGGCAATTTCGTGTGCACAAGCCGCCGTCTGCTTTAATGCTTACTATTTAACAGGGTGTTCTGATTGCTGTAAAGAGTGGGATGCAGCAAGCAAAACAGAGATGGATATATTATGCTTATTTAGAAGGATTGTTTGTTGAAGAAAGTTTTTCGTTTGCTTTTTCCACATTAAGACGGGAAAGAATAAGTGTAACGATAACTGTCATTACAAGTGGCAGCCAGAGATATACAATATGCAGCATATTCATCGCAGAAGCTGTCTGCACTGCTGCCTGTTCGATAAATCCTGCGCTGTCAAGCAGCCAGCCGCACATTGCTGTGCCTATGCTGCCGCCCACCTTGATACCAAAAGACGAACAGGAATACATTGTGCCGTCAATTCGTTTGCCTTTTGTATGGAATGTGTATTCGGAGCAGGATGCGATAAGAGCGTTAAGGTCGCCCTGCAGTGGGCTTGTACCAAATGCAGCAACTGCTGTGAAAGCAAGCATAAGAGGAATGCTGTGCATATATCCTGCTACAATTACCAGTGCCCGGCCAATAATTGCAACCACATAACCGATAAGGTTGATTTTATACATGCCGTTAAACTTTTTTACCAGATAAGGTGTTATAAGCAAACCGATAATAAGAGGGATATTGATAGCCAAGGAGAAGTCACCCAGAAGACCTTCATCACCAAGGACATTTTTCATAAAATACACACCCATATTAAGCATGGAAGCATAAAGCTGTGTGCCCACATAAGTGCCGCAAATCATAAGGTAATACTTGTTGGTAAACAGCATTTTCGCTGCCTGAACCATTGTGTATTTTTCTTCCTGCTCCTGCAGGTCTTTGTCATCTGTTTCATCAAGTTCTTCCGCAGAAAGTTCTTTTACGGACAAGCCGGAGATTGTATTTGTAACAAGACCGATTATTGCATATATAATAGCAACTATCTTCCAGCCCTGTGCGCCGCCGCCAAAAAAGTTTACAGCGTCAATAGTGATGTACTGGATAAGCAGTGATGTGCCGAATGCAAAGATGAAGCGGATGGAGCCAAGCTGAACACGTTCGGAGCTGTTTTTTGTTATCAGTGCTGTAAGAGATGCATATGCAATGTTGTTTGCTGTGTAGAATACGGCGTTGAGCAAAGTATATGCAACAAAGAAGTATACATACTGTGCGGTTTCGCCCCAGGATTCCGGAACCATAAATATTGCAGCAAGTGTAACTGCACAGCCAATATAACCGTAAATCATCCAAGGACGGGCTTTACCCATTTTTGTGTGGGTTTTGTCAATCATCGCACCAAAGAATATGTCGGAAACACCGTCAAACAGCTTACTTGCAGCCATAAGAGTACCAACTATACCGATGTTCATACCGATTGTTTCGGTAAGATAGAACATCATAAATGTGGAAAGGAATGCATATACAACGTTACCGGCAATATCACCAGAGCCGTAGCCCACCTTGTTGTACCATTTTAAATATTTCTTTTCAGTCATAATTATTCTCCTGTACTATTTTGATTCAGGGATTATGCGGATTGCGAAATCTATTGTTTCGTCGTTAAGTGCGTATTTTTCCATAAGTACCGGACCACAGCTGTTGGAGCCGATGCCGTTCTGACGGTAGTCAAGGCACAATACTGTACTGCCGCTTTCGCAAAGTTCAAAATTGTGTGCTTTTGCGGTAAGTTCTTCCTGTGTATAACGTGAAGCATTAAAGCTGAAATTTTCAGGTGCTACAGCTGTAATTCTAAGGTTTTCGCTTTCAAGAGTTACATAATCACAGTCGCCGTGAGCACCGTTTTCCTGTGGACGGATATAATCTTCATGCAGGCTGTCAACTGTATTTTCAAAAACGCTGTGGTGTGCGGCAATTCGTTTGTCGGGGTAGTTTTCCATAGGACCAAGTCCGTAGTAGCTTACCTGTTTAAGTTCTTCCGGTAAGAAGAGGCGGAGTCCGAATCTTGGCAGCTGTGGAAATTCCATATTGCGTTTTGCAAGGATATTTGCAGTTACTGCACCATTTACCGATACTGTCCAGTCAATTTCAATATCCATAAATCTCTGCACAGATGGTGCGGAGATGGAAACATCTGAATGGATGCGGATTTCACTGTCTGCCATTACATAATGTGTACGATAAGCTCTTGTAACAGCCTTATCATATCTTGCTGCCATCCAGTGAAGCTTAAGCTTTCTGTCGTTGTCGGTAGGTGCTCGCCATATGTTAAGGTTAATTGCTTCGTTCAGGAGATTCTTTCCTTCAAATTCCAGCTCACAAAACATACCTGTGAATTTATCATAGGTATAGTTGAAATTCGAAGTGTTTACTGAAATATAACGAGTATCTTCGGTAACATTGAGGGAGGCTTCTGTAGCAATTTTTGATTTCCAAATCTGCAAAGCTTTCTGGTTGCGGCCATCTGCGTTTTCCAGCAAAAGTTCGTCAAAGCCAAGCAGATGACCCGCTTTAAGCAGTTCGGTATCTTTTTTAAGGTAATAATTTATTTTAAGATAGCATCTGCCTTTTTCCGGTACATCAATTTCCAGATGTGCTGTACCTTCTGAATGAGGAAGTACGGCAGGTACTTTTTCTATTTCTCTGTTGTATATTACATAACCGTCACAGTTAATTTCATAGGAGATTGTAAGATAATCATTGAGATTTACAAAATCCATATAGTTGTGCAAAGTTACTGTTCCTGTCTTCTGGTCAAAACATGTAACTCTTGCAGGTCTGTGAACATTTTTGTATTCCATAAGTCCTGTGTGAGGTCTGCGGTCAGGATAAACAAGGCCATCTACACAGAAGTTGCCGTCGTGCGGATATTCCCCGTGGTCACCGCCATATAGATATTTATCCTTTCCATTTTCAGCTTTGCCTGCATATACAGCATGGTCACACCATTCCCATACAAAACCACCGCTCATCACATCGTTTGCATTGATAAAATGCCAGTAGTCTTCAAGATCGCCAGGGCCGTTGCCCATTGCATGAGAATATTCACACATAAGATACGGTTTATCCGGATTGGAATCAACATATTCCTGCAATGTTTCCAGAGAAGGATACATATTGCTGTAAAGGTCAATGTTGGAAAAATCGTATTTACGTTTGCGGCTGCGGTACTGTGCGCTTTCGTAATGTGTCAGTCTTGCAGGGTCAAAGTGTTTTGTCCATGCAAGTGCTGCTTCAAAGCAGCAGCCATAAGCACTTTCGTTACCCATGGACCATGCAATAACACAAGGACGGTTTTTGTCTCTCTGTACACATTTCTGTGTGCGGTCCACAGTAGCTTCAAGGAATTCAGGGTTGTCTGCAAATGGTTCGTTCCAGTGTTCAACATGGTCTTCCCAGCGGTCGTTTTCACTACAGTAAAGCTCTGCCGCACCATGGCTTTCGTGGTCTGCTTCGTCTATAACCAAAAATCCGTACTGGTCACAAAGCTGATAGAACATAGGTGAATTTGGATAGTGACTTGTTCTGATAGCATTAAAGTTGTATGCCTTTATCATCTGCAGGTCACGTTTCATATGCTCAACACTGATAACCGGGCCTGTAACAGGGTCGGAGTCGTGACGGTTAACACCTCTGAATTTAATTGTATTGCCGTTTAAGTAAACCTGATTGTTCTCTATGTATATTTCTCTGAAGCCGATGCGGTCTGTAATAACTTCATCAGGTGTTTCGATAACCATTGTATAAAGATATGGCTGTTCAGGATTCCAGAGAATTGGTCTGTACACATCAAATACAGCCTGGTGAGTATATACTGCACCATCAAATGCTTGTGGCTGTGCTGTTGCAACCATCTTATTTTTTGCATCAAACAGGGTTATTTTTACAGGAACCTCTTCCTTTTCAAATGCAAAGCGCATTCTCACTGTTCCATTGTCGTCACCCAAAGCAACCGTTGTAAAATAATCGCGGATAAAATTTTCAGGACGGCTGAGGATATATACATCGCGGAAGATACCCGATGTACGGAATTTATCCTGGTCTTCAAGATAGCTGCCGTCACACCATTTAAGAACCAGTACAGCAAGGGTGTTGCTGCCTTCTCTTAAAACAGATGTAATATCAAATTCGCTTGTAGAGTGTGATACTTCGCTGTATCCTACAAATTGACCATTAAGCCATACATAGAAGCAGGAGTCAACACCTTCAAAGTTTAAAAATGCTTTTGGTGCATTTGCTTTGTGAGTATAGTCAAAGCTGCAAATGTATGCGCCGCAAGGATTTTCATAAGGTACATATGGAGGGTCCGCCGGGAAAGGATATTTGATATTGGTATACTGATGATGGTCATAGCCATGGTTCTGCCACACACTTGGCACCGGTATATAATCCCAGTTTTCAGCATTGTAACCTTCTTCATAGAAATATTCTTCAAAGTCATGAATGCTTTCGCAGTATCTGAATTTCCAGTATCCGTTCAGAAGCTGAAATCTGTCAGAATGTTCACGGTTTTCAACCAAATCATCCATTCTTGCAGATGCCGGGATAAAGTATGAACGGTTAGGAGTTGTGCCCATATGATGTGTATGCAAATCTTCGTAATATGCAGGGATAATCATTTTATTCTCCTCTATCTTTTTCTTTTTTTACGTTACGCCCTATCTTTGATTAGATTGTAACCCAAGATTTTCCAAAAAAGAATAAACTATATTAGACAAAACATGCACAAAATGATACAATGATATCAACAAAAACCACCATTTATGGCCATTTTCAGACCATTATATGCACAAAATTACACTCATTTGTCAAAGATGCACAAATACAGCAAGGAGAATTTGTTAAATGTATTCAAATTCCGCTTATCTGAAAAGTTCAAGAATTCTATACAAAGATAAATCCAAACCGCTTATAGTAACCTGCTGCGGTACATACCGACTTTTCCACAAAGAAAAGCTGCCTACCTGGAGACCTAAAGGCAGTAATGATTATCAGCTGTTATATGTTGTTGCCGGGAAAACAACTTTTTATATAAATAAAAAACCGCATGAGGTAACTGCCGGGCAGATGGTTTTGTTCCACCCTTATCAGGAACAGCATTATGAATATTTCGGCAAGGATAAGCCGGAGGTATTCTGGGTTCATTTTACCGGCAGCAATGTAAAAAATATTCTTAAATCATATAATATTCCTATGAATAAAAATATTTTCAACTGCGGCACTTATGCAACCTATTCCTATATTTTCAAGGAAATGATTGATGAGCTGCAGAATCGCCGAACCGGTTTTCAGGAACTGCTGGAAATGTATTTAAGACAGATATTTATCCTTATCCAGCGCAACGAAGAAAAAGAAAACACACAGGTAAGCAGTTATCTTCTGGACGAGATAGAGTATGCCAGAAAGTTTTTTACCGAGCATTACAACGAAGATATCAATATCTCGGAATACGCACAGTCAAGGGGCATGAGTGTAAGCTGGTTTCTGAGAAATTTCAAACATATTACCAAAAAGTCCCCAATGCAGTATATTTTAAACATCCGCATAAACAACGCTGTCAGCCTGTTGGAAACTACTGACTACAATGTAACCGAGATTGCTGCTATTATCGGGTATGAT
This sequence comes from Oscillospiraceae bacterium, assembly GCA_018109965.1. Next base: position 8,268 of record JAGBFE010000403.1, read on the forward strand.
AATCCTTTGTATTTCAGCCGTATTTTCCACAAACAAAAGGGTATTTCTCCATCGGAATACAGAAAAAGAGCGAAAATCTGATAATCATTCCGCATGCACAGCTTCCTCTTGAATCCAAGCATAAATATGCCAATATACAAAAACAAGGATACCCTTCGGTATCCTTGTTTTATTACTGACAATATAATTATAATTCCAATTTCAGATCTTCGCTTTTTATCCAGCCTTTTTTGCGCATATACAGACAGATACCCCAGCTAAGAACTGCAGGCAGGATAAAGCATATAAGTGCCATGCCAATCCAGTCGGAGGCTGTAATGGAAGTTTTTAAACCATTGGCCATGTCATTAACCCAGCCTGTATAAACACCAATCTGACCTACGAAACCACAGGTGCCCATACCTGATGAAACCGCAGCACCATTCATCTGAAATTTAAAAATACAGGTTGCAATTGGGCCTGTAATTGCGGAAGCAAGTGTTGGCGGAATCCATATACGTGGATTTTTTATAATATTGGACATCTGCAGCATACTTGTACCAACACCCTGTGCCACAAGACCGCCCCAGCCGTTTTCTTTAAAGCTCATTACCGCAAAACCTATCATCTGTGCGCAGCAGCCCGCAACAGCTGCACCACCTGCAAGGCCTGTAAGCCCAAATGCCGCACATATAGCAGCCGAACTTATCGGCAATGTGAGCGCCATACCTATGACAACGGAAACGATAATCCCCATAAAGAACGGCCTTAGTTCTGTTGCCATCATAACAGCATATCCTACTGCCTGTGCTGCTGCACCTATTGGTGCCGCAACAAATTTTGCAAACATAATACCCGTGAGAATTGTTACGCTTGGTGTAACAAGCAGGTCAACTTTTGTTTCTTTTGAAACAAGTTTGCCAAGTTCTGCTGCAATGATTGTAACAAAATACACCGCCAGCGGTCCACCTGCCCCAGCCATTGCATTTGTGGTAAACCCAACAGGAATAAGAGAGAACAGAACCATAGATGGACAGTTGAGTGCAAAGCCGATTGCTACAGCAATACCAGGTCCCACCATAGCAGATGCAAGCCCTCCTATGGTATAACCAACAGAACCTTCGCCCTTGCCTACAGTTACTATTATTTCGTTGAGAAAATCAATATTAAACTGCTGACCGATTGTGTTCAGAATTGTTCCGACCAAAAGTGTACAGAACAATCCCTGTGCCATTGCACCAAGCGCATCGATGCCATAACGTTTTCCGGACACAACAATGTCCTTTTTCTTCAAGAAAAGTTTAAATTCTTTCAAAAATCAACACTTCCTTTACTTCTTAAAAACCTGTAAATATTAAATTGTAATCTGCTCAGCAATTTTTATAAACTGCTGAATTTTGAAAAACATTATAATTATGACACGCTGTATTGTCAAATCCATATTGTATCATCTTTTTGTCTTAATAGCTCATTGGGGGTAGTTAATCCGCAATTGTCGAAGATAATCGTAATGCATATAATTAAAATAAAACATTAACGCAACCGACAGCTGATGAATAAAAACAAGGAGTTATCTTGCTTTAAACAGCAGGATACACTGTTTGAAAAGCTATACGAAGATAACGCGATGGGTAAAATAACCGACGAATGGTTTATGCAGCTGCAGGCAAAGTACACCGCAGAAAGTGATGATTTGACAAAGCAGATTGCAGAAGCTAAAAGCAAGCTTTCAGAAATTAACGATATAAATGATAACAAAGACAAGTTCGTAAATGCGGTTACAAAATTTCTTGAAATGCATACTCTAACACCTGTAATATTGAGAGAACTGATTGAGAAGATAGAGGTTTTCAATGCTGTAGGCAGGGGCGAAAACAGAACACAGCATCTTATCATTCATTACAGATTTATAGGCATAC
>JAGBFE010000404.1 GCA_018109965.1 Oscillospiraceae bacterium
TCATGCAGGCAGCACTGCAAATGATATGAGCACAAAAATGTACGCCTTTGAAGCAGGCCGCAAAGCCATTGCTGCCCACCTTGAACGTGTGGGTTTAAAAGGCAAAGTGGAAATCCAGAAATGGCCGGGCAGCTACCGTGTGAGATACGAAATCAGCGGCAATCCCAAAATCAGTATCGTTATTCCAAACAAGGACAATATCGAAGACCTGTCACGCTGCCTTGCATCAATCAGAGAAAAAGGCGGCTGGGACAATGTGGAGGTTATTGTTGTGGAAAACAACTCCACCGAACAGTCCACATTTGAGTACTACGAAAAAGCCCTCAAAGAGTATGACAACCTGCAGGTTGTTTATTACGAGGGCGGTTTCAACTTTTCTGCAATCTGCAACTTTGGCGCAAAATATGCCACAGGCGACCATATATTGCTGCTGAACAACGACGTGGAATTCACAAGCGATGATTTCTTAAAGGAAATGCTTATGTTCTCCCAGCGCAGTGATGTTGGTGCGGTGGGTGCAAAGCTGTACTACCCGGACGGCACACTGCAGCATGCAGGTGTAATTATCGGCATCAACGGCTCGGCGGGCCACAGCCACAAAGGTCTGCACAACGCAAAGGACAACACGGGGGATATGTACCGCCTTGTTACCGCGCAGAACTATATGGCGGTTACAGGCGCCTGCCTTATGGTTAAAACCGAACTGTATAACAAATATGGTCTTGATGAACAAAATTTTGCTGTTGCTTACAATGATATCGATTTCTGCCTCAAACTTTACGAAGACGGACTTGTAAATGTGTTCACACCATATGCCGAAGGCTTCCACTACGAAAGCAAGTCCCGCGGCAGCGACACCGACAAGCCAAACCCACGCTATGAGGGCGAAAAGGCACGCTTTGCAGCAAAATGGCAAAAGTATTTCAACTATGGAGACCACTACTATAATCCGCATTTTACACTTTTATATGAAAATTACGGTTATAAATAAATCTGTTACAAAAGGATTATTATGATTTTAAAAATAAGACGAATTAAAGAACTGTTTTTGCTGTTTTTTGAATATGTAAAAACCGAAGGTCTTGCAGGCACAACCAAAAGGGCAATCGGCTTTTTCCAGCGCAGAATGAAAGCGAAAAAAGGCCGTTTTCTGCCGCCTAAGGATGCCTTGGAAAGACAGAAAGAATACAGATGCCACAGCATAAAGGACGGCACAATCAGCATTGTTACACCGCTGTTCAACACCGACAAAAAACACCTTGCCGAATATGTGCAGAGCTTTTTGAATCAAAGTTATCAGTATGGTCAGCTGTGCCTTGCCGATGCAAGTGACGATGCCCACAGCTATGTGGGGGAATATATCACATCCCTTGGCATTGAAAAAATCAGATATGTCAAGCTAGATAAAAACTACGGCATTGCAGGCAACCAGCAAAAGGCAATTGACCTTGCAGACGGGGAATATATCTGTCTGTGTGACCACGATGATATTTTAAGCCCTGATGCACTTTATCAGATGGCAAAGGCAATCGATGATACAAAGGCTGATTTTATCTACAGTGACGAGGCATTGTTTGACAGCGACTGGACCAACCCTATCGTTGCACATTTCAAGCCTGATTTCAGTTACTACTATCTGACCAACTGCAACTACATCTGCCACCTTGCCTGTATCCGCAAATCTGTTTATGAAGCCACAGGCGGTCTCAATGATGACTACAACGGTGCACAGGACCACGACCTGTTCCTCAAAATCACCGAACAGCCAAATGTAAAAATCCACCACATTCCAAAGGTGCTTTACTACTGGCGTGTACACGCACAGAGCACATCGGGCGGCGTTGATGCAAAACCGTATGTAACTGCAAATGCCATCCGCGCCCTTGATGACCATCTGGCACGCATCGGCGTAAAAGGCAAAGCCACAACGGGCAAATTCGGTTCAACATACAAAATTGACTACCAGCTCACAACCACACCGCTGGTTTCCATCATCATCCCTAACAAGGACCATATCGATGATTTGTCCAAATGCATCGACAGCATTTTTGCAAAAACCACCTATAAAAACTTTGAAATCATCGTGTGCGAAAACAACTCCACCGAGGATGCAACTTTTGAATATTATAACGAACTGGAAAAACAGCACGATAATATACATATTGTATATTACAAAGGCGGCTTCAATTTCTCTGCAATCAACAATTTTGCGATAAAATCAGCAAAAGGCGATATGTACCTTATGCTCAACAACGACATCGAAATCATCAACGGCGAATGGCTGTCCGAAATGGTTTCCCTTGCAATTCAGCCAGATGTCGGCATTGTTGGCGCAATGCTGTACTACCCGGACGACACTGTTCAGCATGCGGGGGTTATCACAGGCCTTGGCGGCTTTGCAGGCCATAGCCACAAATACCACCACCGCGGCAAAAGCGGATATATGTTCCGCTTGTCCTGTGTGCAGAATTTATCCTGTGTTACAGCGGCAAACCTGCTGGTAACTAAGGAAGCTTATGAAGCTGCAGACGGCCTTGACGAAGAGTTTACCGTTGCGTTCAATGATGTTGATTTCTGTATGCGTATCAGAGACATGGGCTACCAGGTTTTGTTTACACCTTATGCCGAATGTTATCACTACGAAAGCAAGTCCCGCGGCAGCGACAAAAAGGGCGAAAAGAAGGAGCGTTTTGAGGGTGAACGCCA
>JAGBFE010000405.1 GCA_018109965.1 Oscillospiraceae bacterium
CAATAAAAGAAAAAAAACTATTCTTAAAAACATATTATGCTTGAATCTACTCAACACTAATGAACAAAAAACTCCTTCACCCGTCGAGCATGATGCTGTTGATAAGTTTTGTTACGAGTTTTGAGTTGTATACTGGATCTGCCAATACATCTCTTTTAGCAATATTACCTCTTCTTGGCATTGGTCTTCCCTCCTTCATTAAATTTATGATATCTTTGGTACTCAAAAGTGTAAATTAACTTCTGTATGCATTCGTGGCGGACTCCTGTGCGGCCCGCGCAACAAGAGAAATATATATAGAATCTATATATAAAGCCCTTTTAATGGCATAACTATCTTCAATTTACTTTTTTAATTAATTGTAGCAATTATTTTTTTGCTGCGCCTGCTTTTGGACGTTTTGCACCGTATTTAGAACGGGACTGCATACGTTTAGCAACACCCTGTGTGTCAAGTGTACCACGAACTGTATGGTAACGAACACCAGGAAGGTCTTTTACACGGCCGCCACGAACGAGAACAACGGAGTGTTCCTGAAGGTTATGACCGATACCTGGGATGTAAGATGTAACTTCCATACCATTTGAAAGACGAACTCTAGCTACTTTTCTCAAAGCGGAGTTAGGTTTTTTAGGTGTCATTGTTCTAACAGCTGTGCAAACACCACGTTTCTGTGGAGCAGACTGGTCTGTAGCGATCTTCTTGTGGCTGTTGTAGCCTTTCTGAAGAGCTGGAGCTGTAGATTTTTTAACCAAAACTTCTCTACCTTTACGAACTAACTGGTTAAATGTTGGCATTTTTCTTCCTCCTTTTTTCAGATTGATTTGATGCAAAATTTGTTACTTTTAACAAACTTTGCCTTTAAACATCGGCACTTGTGACAAACATAAAAATGTACCCGTGCCAAAAAGTATTTTACTATTTTGGCACGGGTTTTGTCAATAGTTTTTTATCTGATTGTCAAAATTATACTGTCTGGTGAAAAACCGCTTATATGGCGGCTTTTCACTTGTGCAAGTTGCACATTTTACAGCAAATTCAGCATCAGTTTGGGCTTAATTAAGCTTCGATTTCAGCAAATTCTGCTGCCTGTGGGTCAGCTGCAAGAGCCATTTCTTCGTCATCTTCTTCTTTTTCAGCAACTGTTGCACCTGCAGGAATAAGCTTACCGATGATAACGTTTTCTTTAAGACCAAGCAGTGGGTCAACCTTGCCTTTGATTGCAGCATCTGTAAGAACTTTTGTTGTTTCCTGGAAGGAAGCTGCAGAGAGGAAGGAGTCTGTTGCCAAAGCAGCTTTTGTGATACCAAGGATTACGTCTGTTGCCTGTGGAAGTTCAAGGTTTGTTTCGCCGTTTGCAATTCTTTCCTTGATTTCGTCAAGTTTTTCACGGAATTCCTTGTAGTCAACTGTTGAGCCGCCGATAAGGTCTGTAGAACCTGCTTCATCAATTCTTACCTTGTTCATCATTTTGGATACGATAACTTCGATGTGTTTGTCGTTGATATCAACACCCTGCTGACGGTAAGTTTTCTGAACTTCTTCAATGATGTAGTCCTGAACAGCTTTTCTGCCTTTGATTGCAAGGATGTCTGCAGGAGCTGCAGCACCTTCTGTCAGGTAAGCACCTTTTTCAATTTCGCCGCCTTCAGTTGCAACCTTGGAAAGACGCTGGTCAAATGGGATAAGATAGCTCTTTTCGCATGGAGCGCCGTTTTCGTCAAAGCCTTCAACAACTGCGTAGGTACCTTTTCTTGTGTTGTCGATGTGAACTTTACCTGCGATTTCAGACATGATAGCGATTTTCTTAGGTCTTCTTGCTTCAAACAGTTCTTCAACACGTGGAAGACCCTGTGTGATGTCTTCTGCAGAAGCGATACCACCTGTATGGAAAGTACGCATTGTAAGCTGTGTACCAGGTTCACCGATAGACTGAGCAGCGATTGTACCAACAACTTCACCCATTGGAACGGAGTTGCCGTCAGCAAGAGAAGCACCGTAACATTTTGTACATGTACCAACTTTTGCTTTACAGTTGAGAACGGAACGGATTTCAACTTCGATGTTTCTGCTGCTTACATTGCCGTTTTCATCTCTTTCGCCGAATGCATCAATGATTCTGTCGATTGCTGCTGCATCCATAAGTTCATCTTTGGATACAATCATTTCACCTGTTACAGGGTGATAGAGGTCGTGCACTGTGTATCTGCCAAGGAGTCTGTCCTTGAGTGGTTCGATACAGCTGTTGCCTTCCCAGATTTCTTTAACTGTGATACCGTGTTTAGCGCCACAGTCATGTTCACGAACGATAACGTCGTGGGAAACGTCAACAAGTCTTCTTGTGAGGTAACCGGAGTCAGCTGTACGGAGAGCTGTATCGGCAAGACCTTTACGGGCACCACGTGCAGAGATGAAGTATTCCAGAATGTTAAGACCTTCACGGTAGTTGGACTTGATTGGGATTTCGATTGTTTTACCGGATGTGGAAGCGATAAGACCACGCATACCCGCAAGCTGTTTGATCTGGTTCATAGAACCACGGGCACCGGAGTCAGCCATCATCCAGATTGGGTTTCTTGCGTGCATGTTTTCCTGAAGAGCCTTGGAAACAAGGTCAGTTGTTTCGTTCCACTGGCTGATAACATATTTGTATCTTTCTTCGTCAGAAAGCATACCGCGTTCAAATTTCTTACGGATGTTTGCAATTTTCATTTCTGCATCATCAATAAGTTCTTTCTTTTTAGGTGGGATAACAGCGTCACAAACAGCAACTGTGATAGCACCTTTTGTTGAGTATTTGAAGCCCTGGTCCTTGATTGCATCGAGAACGATGGATGTTTCTCTTGTACCGTGTTTTTCGATACATTTTTTAACAATCTGACCAAGCTGTTTTTTGCCTACAGCGTATGTGTCTTTGTAGTCAGGGTTCAGCTTGCCGCAAACAGGACAGAATGGTGTTGCTGCTGTCACTGCATCGTGACCGTCTTCACATGTCCATTCAGCACATTTTGCGTGGTTGTCGTTTTCAAGAAGCAAAGCATTTTCGCGTTTGGATCTGTCAACATAACCGATATCCTGTGGGATTGGCTGGTTGAAGATAAGACGGCCAACTGTTGTGTTTACCATCTGTGTTACTTCTTCGCCGTTCCACATGCCTTTGCGGCGGATTCTTACAAGAGCGTGAAGTGTGATGTCACCGTTAGCGTAAGCCATAAGTGCTTCGTCTTCATCGCGGAAGATCATGCCTTCGCCCTTGTCACCTTTATTGAAGATTGTAAGGTAGTAGGAACCGAGGATCATGTCCTGTGTAGGAACTGCAACAGGTGAACCGTCGGAGAGTTTGAGCAGGTTGCCGGAAGCAAGCATAAGGTTTCTTGCTTCGTTCTGTGCTTCTTTGGAAAGCGGTACGTGAACAGCCATCTGGTCACCGTCAAAGTCAGCGTTGTAAGCTGTACATACCAGTGGGTGCAGTTTGAGTGCACGGCCTTCAACCAGTACAGGTTCAAATGCCTGGATACCGAGACGGTGGAGTGTAGGAGCACGGTTGAGAAGAACAGGGTGACCTTTGATTACTTTTTCAAGTGCATCCCATACTTCGCTGCCTGCTTTTTCAACCTTTTTCTTAGCGGATTTGATGTTTGTTGCGTGTCCTTTGTCAACAAGTTCTCTCATAACGAAAGGCTTGAACAGTTCGATTGCCATTTCTTTTGGCAGACCGCACTGATACATTTTGAGGGAAGGACCAACAACGATAACGGAACGGCCGGAGTAGTCAACACGTTTACCGAGAAGGTTCTGACGGAAACGGCCCTG
>JAGBFE010000406.1 GCA_018109965.1 Oscillospiraceae bacterium
AAAGATATGACGCAGATTATTTATGTTGTTCATAAACACTCTCCTTCGTCCTTTCTTTAAAGAAAGGACCAAAGAACGTGGGGGTTGCGATTCCCCCACACCCCTAAACGCGGAATATGAACAAGCAGGTCTCGTCCCTTGTGGCGCTTCCGCGTGCAAATCCGCACGCACCGCGCCGCGTAGCTTGTCAAAAACCAGTCGACAAAACGTTATTGTTTATCAGGAGGGCTCCGCCCTCCATTTCACCTCCTGGAAATATCTTTATGAACAAATTTACTGACAAATGCAATCTGCGTCATATCTTTCATTGTGACTGCAACAGCTTTTTTGCATCGGTTTCGCTTTTGCCCTATCCCGAACTCCGCGACAAACCCGTTGCGGTGGGCGGTTCAAGCGAAACACGCCACGGCATTGTGCTTGCAAAAAACGAAGCTGCAAAAAAATACGGCATAAAAACGGCACAGACTATTGCCAGTGCAAAACAGCTGTGCCCCGACCTTATCATTTTGCCGCCGCAGCGTGACAGATATGAATATTTCAGCAAAATAATAAACGAAATCTACAACAGCTACACCGACCTGGTGGAGCCTTTTGGCATTGACGAAAGCTGGCTGGATGTGACGGGCAGCTATCACCTTTTTGCCGACAGTCCCGTGCAGCTTGCTGATATGATAAGGCAGCGTGTTTACTACGAAACAGGGCTGACCATTTCGGTAGGTGTCAGCTTTAACAAAATATTTGCAAAACTGGGCAGCGACTACAAAAAACCAAACGCCACAACGGTAATTACCCCCGAAAATTACAAACAGCTTTTGTACCCCCTTGATGTTGCCGATATGATGTATGTCGGCAAAACCACAAGAGAAACCTTGTACGGTATGGGCATACGCACAATCGGTCAGCTTGCCTGTGCCGATGTAAATCTGCTGGAGGACAAGTTTGGCAAGCACGGCAGAGAGCTGCACATCTATGCAAACGGGCTGGAAGACAGCCTCGTTGCCCCCTTTGACAGCGAAAGGGAGATAAAATCCATCGGCAGCGGCAACACCTTCCGCCGCAATATAAAAGGCCTTGAGGATATAAAGCCCGCCCTTATGGTGCTGAGCGACCAGGTGGGCACAAGACTGCGCAAACACGGGATGTATGCCAACGGAGTGCAGATAACCATCAGAACCCCTGCCTTTGTCAACTTTACAAGACAGTGCAGAATCACCTCTACCAACGTGAGCGACACCATTTACAAAACCGCTTTAAAGCTTTTGCTGGACAACTGGAATGTAAATGCCGAAATACGCATGCTCACCGTGACCGCCATTGACCTGACGCACGAAAAGCGTGCCGAGCAGACAAGCCTGTTTGACAGCGGAAAAACCGAAACAGACGAGAAAAAGGAAAAACTGCAGGAAGCACTGGACAAACTGAACAAGAAATACGGCAGAGATACGGTGCAGAACGCATCTGTTATGAAATCTGACTTATTTTGATATCAAATTCTGCACATAATTTTTCACATTTTACTATATACTTTATATTTTTTTAATGCTATAATTGAAAGGCTGGACGTTAATTTTATGACAAACATTCAGAACGATATAAAACAGCTGCTTTTATCCCTTGGGGTAAGCGATGTTGGCTTTTGCAAAACCGACGACGGTGTGGGCGGGCTGTACAATGCGGTGAGCATTGTGGTGCAGCTTTCCGATGCAATAATCGACGAGATAGGCGACAAACCGACACACACTTATTTTAACCACTACCGCAGTGTGAACGCCTTTATCGACCACTGCCTTTTGCGGGTGGGACTTTTGCTGCAGCAAAACGGATATAAATACATAACCGTGGCAAGCAGCCAGTCGATAAATGACGAAGGCTGGTTTTATCGCGGCAGATACAGCCACAAAAAAGCGGCTGTGCTTGCATGCCTTGGCAATATAGGCAACAACTGCCTGTTTTTGCACAGGGAGTTTGGCACAAGGGTGCGCCTTGGCACAGTTTTTACCGACTGTGAATTCAGCAACCCAACCCAATATCCTGAAAATCCGTGCACTCACTGCAACATCTGCAAAGAAAAATGCACAAGCGGTGCAATCAGCGGCAAAAGCTGGTCCTATGACCGCGAAAGCTTTTTCAATGCGGCAAAATGCAGCGAGTTTATGAAACGGGAATACAAGCATATAGGCCGCGGTGCAGTTTGCGGCATATGCGTAAAATATTGTCCTTACAGTAAATAAGCAGGGTTTCCTGTTTATATAAATCCAAAATTTAAAATTAAATTTTAAAAAACTATAAGAGGAGAAAAAAATGAGATACAAAAAATCAGTTTCCAAAGAAACTTTTGTTGCTCTGTTTGCTATCATCGGCGTTTTTGTTGTTATCGGCAGAGTAATGGGCCTTGGCAACATGTTCAACACTTTGATGAACACAGCTCACGACCTGCTTATCAACACATGTTTCTTTATCATGGCTATTTCCGTTGTTACAGGTGCTTTGGCAAACCTGTTTGCAGAATTTGGTGTTATTGACCTTATGAACAAAATCATCTCACCACTTATGCGTCCAGTCTACGGTCTGCCTGGCGCAGCAAGCCTTGGTGTTGTTACAACATTTATTTCTGACAACGCTGCTGTACTTTCCCTTACCAAAAACGAAAAAATCAAAGGCTTCTTTAAAGAATACCAGATTCCGCTGCTTTGCAACCTTGGCACAAGCTTTGGTATGGGCCTTATCCTTGTTACATATATGCTTGGTATGCCAATCAACGGTGCACTTCAGGCTTCATTGACAGGTGTTCTCGGTGCTGTTATCGGCTCCATCGTTTCTGTATCCCTTATGAGAAGAAGCACAATCAAGTTCTACGGCATCTCCAAGGAAGAAGCAAGACTTGACCGCTCCATCAAATCCTACAGAAAACAGGAAAACCAGATGCGCGAAATCAGAGGCTCTGCTCTTGAACGCGTGCTCAACGCTATGCTGGAAGGCGGCAAAACAGGTGTTGACCTTGGTTTTGCAATTGTTCCTGGCGTTGTATTTATCTGTACATTTGTTATGATGCTCACATTTGGTCCTGGCGAAACAGGTTTTACAGGTGACGCTTATCAGGGTATTGCACTTCTGCCAAAATTCGGCGAACTTATCCAGCCAATCACAAACCTTCTCTTCGGCTTTAAAGACCCATCTGCAATCGCATTTCCAATCACATCCCTTGGTGCAACAGGTGCTGCTATGGCTCTTGTACCAAGCATGATTGCTTCCGGTGCTGCAGGTCTTAACGAAATCGCAGTATTTACAGCTATGGGTATGTGCTGGTCCGGTTACCTTTCCACACATATCTCCATGATGGATGCTCTTGAAAAAAGAGAATTTATCAAATCCGCATTGCTCAGCCACACAATCGGCGGTCTTTGCGCAGGTGTTGCTGCACACTACCTCTGGATGCTGTTCAGCCTTATCTAAGCATAAACACAATAAAAAACACACAGCCTGTTCCGTTGGGAACAGGCTGTTTTTTTGCTGTATTACGGTCTGATACAGCCAAAGTGATATCCATGTAATGCCATCACTGCAGCAGTTGTATCGGTTTTACTGCACAAAAAGCTCCCGCATTTTGTATGCGGGAGCTTTGTTTTTACTTGCTTTCGGCAAAATGCTCTTTGCTTGTGTTCATAATTGTACGGAAAAGCTCGATGGAAAAGTTCTGGATTTCCTGCGGGCTGTTTGCCACCACACGTTCCAGCAGTTCTTCCTCGGCTTTGCGGTCATAGAGGCCTTTGCCTTCCTTTGCTTTTTCTTTGCCGATAAGCTGTGTAAGCTCCAAGTGGCGTATAAAAAGCTTTAAAATCTCATCGTCCGTTGCGATAAGCTGGTTTTTTAATTCTTCAATGTTCATATAATAAGGGTACCTGCCTTGGGATATTTGCTAAGCAATATATTACTATATTATGCCGAAAAAATCAATGTATTGACAAAACTATTGTATCATCCGTTAATTGCCTGCCACTGATTTTCTGTCGGATTTTTTGCAGCTGCAAACCAAGGTTTATATCTGATAATATTATTGCCTGTTTTGAATATTGTTGTTTATCAGACTGTTTTTATGCTGTCATAATTTGGTCTGGTACATAAAAATATGCACAGCAGACTATGCTGCTGTGCATATCAGCCGTCTTATGTGTATGTCAATTTTTGCACAAAGCTTTTACAGCTTGTGTGTAATTGCATATTTTTGCCGCTATTCCTTAACCTCAAACTTGTATCCTACGCCCCACACGGTTTTGAGGTTCCACTGTTCCGACACACCCTCCAGTTTTTCTCTCAGACGTTTGATGTGCACGTCAATGGTGCGGCTGTCACCGTAGTATTCAAACCCCCATACCTCATCAAGGAGGGCATCACGGGTGAAAACCTTGTTGCTGTTTTTTGCAAGATAATAAAGCAGCTCCATTTCTTTTGGAGGTGTATCCACAACCTCGCCCTTTACCTTGAGCTCGTATTTTGTGATGTTGACCACAAGGTTGTCAAACACAAGTTCGCCGTCGTGGGATTCGGCTTTGCTCTGGGCAGTACGGCCTGTGCGGCGCAAAACTGCCTTGATACGAGCCACAACCTCCTTGGTGTCAAAAGGTTTTACAATATAGTCATCGGCGCCAAGTTCCAGCCCAAGGACCTTGTCAAAGGTTTCGCCCTTTGCTGTAAGCATAATGATTGGTGTGTCCTTTTTGGCGCGCATACGGCGGCAGGCCTCCCAGCCGTCAACACGGGGCATCATAACATCCAGCAAAACAAGGTCAATATCGTTGCTGTCATGCATGCTGACTGCGGTTTCGCCATCGTGGGCAAGCAGTGTTTCGTAGCCTTCCTTTTCAAGGTAAAGGCGCAAAAGCTCGCATATATTTCGGTCATCATCAACAATCAGTATCTTTTCTCTGTCCATATATAAAACCTCCGTAAAAGGTATTTTTCGTTTTGTCTGCCTGTGTGCCGCAATGCAGTTTTGTATACTGCAAATGATATCCAGTCATACTGCACCCTTGTCAGATTATTATCTGTATTTTATCACACAAATATGAACAATTAAAGTTTTAAAGGTGTACAAATATATTTTTTGCCAGCATATGCCACAATCAGCGGATAAAAACAAATGTGTTTTCATCCGAGCGTTCGGGGCAAAAGCGGTAGTTCTGGCGGTTAAAGGTTTTTATCTGTTCTGTGTCGGCAATATTATTTTCTGCCATAAAGCGCACCATCTCGCCCCTTGCCATTTTGCAGGCGGTGCCTTTTTCCACCACCTTGCCGTCTTTGATTTCGCCAAAGACGCAGGTGATAAATTTTACGCTGTCGGGCAGATATTTTGACACCGCAATGCTGTATTCCTTTGAGGCAAGGTTCAGTATGCAGTCGGTTTCGCCGGCAAGCTGTGCGGCAAGTGTGCCGCCCCAGAAATCATACAGGTCCTTTTTGCCGTCAGCTGACAGCTTTGCCTGCATCTCCAGACGGTATGGCACCACACCGTCAAAGGGGCGCAGAATGCCATAAAAGCCCGACAATATCCGCAGATGCTGTGTGATATAGTCAATCTCATCATAAGTGAACACGCCCGGCGCCATATACTGATACTGTATCCCCTCATAGCTTAAAACTGCAGGGGTCAGCCTTTTGTGCAGATGGGCTGTATTTATTCTTTCAAAATTCAGCTCGGCAATGCTGTCGTTGCATTTCCACAGTTTTTTCAGCTCTGCATAGCTCATACCCTTCAGGGTATCAAGCAAAAGCTGTGTCCTGTCAACAAACTGCGGCAAGCCGCTGCAGGGCAGGCTGTCGGTGTCGGTATTCATCTTTTTTGCAGGAGAAATTATTATTCTCATCTATTCCACTCCGTAGGGCCAGGTTGTTATGCCGCCTATTTCATAAATATTGGTGTAACCAAGCTTTGCAAGTGCTGCCGAAGCTTTTTTGCTGCGGTTGCCGCTGCGGCAGTAAACAAGCACAGTGGTGTCCTTTGACGGAATAACCTTTGACGCTGTATCTGCATTTATTGTTCCAACCGGAAGCAGCACTGCACCGCCGATATGACCTGTGCTGTACTCATCCTGTTCCCTTACATCCAGCACCAGCACATTACCGCTGTCCATCATCTGTTTTGCTTCCTGCTGTGAAATGCTTTTGTAGCCGCCGCGGCTGCGTGACAGCAAAAATAACGCTGCAACCACTGCTATTATCAGACCTGTATACTTCATACTATTCTCCTTCTGTAAGATATCCCAGTATTTCCGCTGCGTTTGTGTCGGGTTTTGCCTTTGGCATAACCTTTTCAATCACGCCGTTTTCGTCAATTATATATGTTGTGCGCACAACACCCATGCTCACCTTGCCGTACAGCTTTTTCTCCTGCCATACATCGTAGGCTTTGATAGCAGTCAGTTCGGTATCGGACAAAATGATAAACGGCAGGTCATATTTCTGTGCAAATTTAAGGTGGCTTGCGGCAGAGTCCTTACTGATGCCGATAACTGCCACATCAAGCGCTTTGAATTTTTCAAAGTTTGCGGCAAAGGCACAGGCCTGTTTTGTGCAGCCGGGGGTGTTGTCCTTGGGATAAAAATAAACCACAGTTCTTTTGCCTTTGAAATCTTCAAGACTTACCATATTGCCGTCCTTGTCGGGCAATGTGAATGACGGTGCTTTTGTACCTTTTTCAAGCATAGTTTATCTCCTTTTGTATAACCATTTGTCAAGTCATATGTGCTGATGCCGTGGGGTATCAGCTTTTTCTTTTTCTGTTTATAATTTTAACCGCAACTGCCGCAAAAAGCAGTAACACAGTCACAAAAACTGCCACAGTTGCATTTGTTGCACTTTCGATAAGCTTGAACACAACAAAAACCGCCAGTGCCGCCACCAGTGCCCAAAGGCAGCCCGCGCGGGACTTGCTGCTGGAATAACAGCTTTTGCAGAAATCCTCTGACTGTGCTGTGTACAAATCCTTGTTGTAATCGTTGTTGTAGTTGTCCATAAAATTCACCCTGTATTTTTATTACAATCATTTTATATCAAACAGCAGCATATTGCAAACGTGCAGTGTGATATCTGCACAGATAAAAACCGTGATTATATTGAACAACACTGCAGACTGAACACATCTGCTGCTATGCCACATAACATTTATCTTATCAGAAAAATTGTTTTATTTTGCCCGCCCTGCTCACTGTGCAATTATACAAAAACCGACAGGATAAACAATCCCGTCGGTTTAAAACAACTATTCATCACAGAATTTATCTGGCAGCTGGTCATAGCCCATGGCTTTCAGCGCATCGGCAATGGTCTGTCTGCCCTGCAGCACCAGCAGCTTTGAGGTGCCGTGAGCCACAACGCGGTCGTTTTCGTCTTTTATAACCGCTTCGCAAAGGCACACACTGCGCCCCTCCTTGATTGCTGTGGCATGGACAGTCAGTTTGCCTTCCTTTGCCATTGCAAGGTCGGTCACCGACACATCAAGGGTGGTAAAGCCTGCATTTTCAGGCTGATGATAGTACCCCGCCCAGTAGGTTGCACTGTCGATAAGTGCCGCATTTACACCCCCGTGCACCGAGCCAAAAGGATTGTAGTGCTTGTTTTTGTCAATTTCCATTTCCATTCTGGCGTAGCCCGGGGCAATATCTACCAGTTTCATGCCCATATGGGACCAGAACGGGCTTTGATTGACCAGTTCCATAAGCTGTTCTATATGCTGTTTGTTAACCTTTTTGCCTTTTTCCATTTTTATCTCCGCTGTTTGTAATGTAGTTTATCTGTTATATATATTTTATATCAAACTGACATATATTGCAAATTTGCGCCATAATAATCTGCAGATATCTGCGGCAAATTCAGATTGCAGTCCATAAGTTCTGCATCTTCACAGCAAAACAAAGGTCTTTCATAAATACACTGATTGTATAGCCACATCATATACCCACGGCCCGTCTGCGCAGCACAAAGCGTACCGGCAAAACACAACTCCACACTGTAACCGCAAAATACAACTGCCCCAACCATACTGTAAAAGTGTTGGTCGGGGCAGTTTTTATTCAATTGTCATCTGATGCTGATTATTCAAAATCTTCAATTTTTTTATCCAATGGCTTTTCCAGCACAGCAGGGTTTTTCATAATTCTGCGCATCATACGCAAGCTGTTTGCAAAGTAAAGCCCGTCGCAGAATCTTTCGTCCGAAACAAGACCAAAGCCCATATGTTTTTCCTGCACAATTTCACCGTTTTTGACAACAGGAATTTTCTTTTCCTTGCCCATTGCAAAAAACAGACCTGTGGTGCCAAAGTTGTATGTATGATGATAGATATGGTTGATGCCAAGGCTTTTGAGGTTTGTAACAAAAAATGATGTGTGCATCGGGCTTAAATCAATGATAGCTTTTGGCATAAGATTGTGTTTGTCCATCCATAAAAGGGTGTTGACCACAAATTTGATAAGAAAACCCGGAATTCTGTGCATCAGTGTGCGCAGCAGTTTGTCGGTATCGTTTTCTTCGGTGCGCTGCACAGTTTCCTTTGCAATGCGGTCGTTGAGTTTTTGTGCAATTTCGGTGATGGTTTCGGTGCCTTCAAAACACATTTTTATTGTTGTACCCTCTGAATCGTTTCTCAAAGTCGGATGCACAACAAAGCTCACCCAGATTTTTGGGCGGGCATAAATTCTGCCGTTCATACAAAAGCGGTTAAGCTGTGGGCGCAGTGCAATAAGGCGCACAATTGCCGCAATAAGAATGTGCATATAGCCAAGCTTTAAACCTTCAGCTTCCTTTTCCTTTATATAGGCATCCCACGGTTCGCAGTTAAAGGTATCTTCGTACATATTCATACTGTCACTGCGTTCCTTCATAATGTACGGCATTATCATCTGCATAGGCTCAAGATTTTTTATTCTTCTGCCGTCAGATCTTTTTCCAAACATACTTTTTCTCCTTACTTCAAAATCAGGATTTTTACACTTCTTCTTTCACACATTATACACAATTGTGAAAAGCTGTACAAGTTTGGTTTCGTCAGCGCAGATATGGCAGAGTTTTTTTCTGAAATTATATGCCGCCATTCCTTTAACAATACTTGTATAACTTTTAAAAAACTGTGATATTGTCACTGAAAATGTTCATAATAACATATATAATAAAACCATAAAGAAAAACAAACTACGGAGGTTACTTGTTATGAAATATAAATGTGATGTATGCGGCTGGGAATATGACGAAGCAGTTGGTTACCCTGAAGGTGGCATTGCTCCCGGCACAAAATGGGAAGACATCCCTGAAGATTTTGAATGCCCACTTTGCGGTGTAGGCAAAGATATGTTCAGCGAAGGCTGATTTTTTGACAGTTAATTTAGTTTC
>JAGBFE010000407.1 GCA_018109965.1 Oscillospiraceae bacterium
CAGCAATGGGCATCGACGTAAATATGATTATGATTATCTACGGTGTTGACCGTCTCTTCGATATGGGCCGTACATGTCTCAACGTTACAGGCGATATCGCTTGCTCCCTCTGTGTTACAAAATGGGAAGAAAAGAAAGCTGTTAAAACAAAATAAGTTTAAAGCAGTTATATAATTGAACAAAACTGATGCCGCTGGGCTTTGCCCGGCGGCATTTTTTATGGTTTGAAAGTGGCGGCGGTGTTTTGGCGGCACTGCTGTTCTCAACGCAGTGAAAAACTTTCTGTTTTGGCACAATCGGGGAGTAAAAGCAGATTATACTGTATAAAATATCGCAAAAGGGAAAAAACTGTCAAAAAAGATAAAGCAGAAACAGCTGTATATGAACAAAAATAAAGCGATAACGCAAAATCATTATTAAAATAAATCAATAAGCTGATAAATACTATAAAAACTGAATAAATTGCCTTGAAACCAAAAAAATACTTTACAAAATAAAGTTGCTTTGATATAATGAAAAGGCTGTGTGAAAACAGCAGGTATATATGGAAAGGAAATACACAGGATGAAAAAACTCAGCTTACCAATGCAGATTCTTATCGCTCTCATCGGCGGTATCATTGCAGGTCTCATCTGCTTTTTTGCAGGTGTGCCGGAATTCACTACAAACTATCTCAAACCATTTGGCACAATTTTTGTTAACCTTCTCAAATTTATAGTTGTTCCTGTGGTGCTGCTTTCAATGATTGACGGCATACTTTCCATGGACGATATGAAAAAGGTTGGCTCTGTAGGCTGGAAAACCGTTGTTTACTTTATGGCAACAACAGCAGCCGCAGGGGTTATCGGCCTTGTGATTGCAAACCTGTTTGACGCAGCAGGCCTGTTCCCGACACTTGCGCTGGAAGCAGGTCAGGAGTGGACAAAACCGACTTCCGCAAACTTTATGGATACACTTGTGGGCATGTTCCCAAGCAATATGTGGGAATCCTTCCACACATCCAATATGCTGCAGGTTATTGTTATTGCAGTTATGCTTGGCGGCTCCATTATGGCAGCGGGTGAAAAAGGCAAAGTGGCAAGGGATGTTGTGGCTTCCTTCAACGAAGTTATCAACCAGCTGATGAGTTTTATCATCAGCCTTTCTCCAATCGGTGTTTTCACAATGATGGCTTGGGTTGTTGCAACACAGGGTGCGGCAATTCTTGGCAGCCTTGCAATTGTTGTGGGCTGTGCATATCTGGCTTACTTTGTGCACTCTGTTATCGTTTATTCCTTCTCTGCAAAAGTTTTCTGCGGCATCAGCCCGCTGGCATTTTTCAAAGGTGCGGCAGCAGCAATGATGTTTGCATTTACATCCACATCTTCCGCAGCAACACTGCCTGTTTCCAAGGAATGTGCCGAAGAACTTGGCTCCACAAAAGAAATCGCAGCTTTTGTTCTGCCGCTTGGTGCAACAATCCATATGGACGGTACAGCGATTTATCAGTGTGTTGCAACAGTGTTCCTTGCAAGCTGTGCAGGGGTTGAACTTGGTCTTGGCCAGATGGTAACAATCATTCTCACAGCAACACTTGCTTCCATCGGTACAGCGGGTGTATCAGGTGCAGGCATGATTATGCTTGCTATGGTTCTCACAGCAATGGGCATCGACGTAAATATGATTATGATTATCTACGGTGTTGACCGTCTGTTTGATATGGGCCGTACCTGCCTTAACGTTACAGGCGACATTGCAGGCGCAGTCTGTGTTACAAAATGGGAAGAAAAGAAAGCTGTTAAAACAAAATAAGTTTTTGACAGCCCGATAAAGTTGAAATAAAGACCGCTGATTTAAAATCAGCGGTCTTTTTTGCATATAATAAACTGACAGGCTAACAATATCTGTGAACAACGGGCTGCAATATTGGAACAAAGTGGGTGTAAAGCTGTGAAAAAATATCTGCGTACAGCGGCAAAAAGAGCAAAAAGATATTTCATAACAGCGGTTAGTTATATAAGGAGCTTAAAATATCTGTATGACGAAAACCATATTGCCGCTTACTCAGCACAGGCGGCATTTTTTGTGCTGATGAGTCTGGTGCCGCTTGTTTTGCTGGTCACGATAATATTTGGTACTGCGCCTTTTGCAGATGAAGATATACAGCCTTTTTTGAGGCAGATATTGTCAGAAAAAGCAATACAAAAACTGCTGCAGCTGACAGAACAGTTCAAAAAACGTCCGCCTGTGCCGTTTTTGTCGGTCACAATGCTGTTTGTGCTGTGGGCAGCCACCAACGGAATACGCAGCATTGCTCACGGGCTTGGCAACATTTTTGGCGGTGAACGGCGGTATAATATAATTCAGCTGACGGTGCGGTCGGTAGGGTATGCTGCCATAATGTTTGCTGTGGGGGTGTTATCCGTTGCAGTGCTGATTTTTACGTCGCCGATGGAAGCGGCTGCAACTGCAGTTCTGGGGGATTCGGCAAAGGTGCTGCTGGTGGTGCTCAATCTGCGCAATGTAATATTTTTTGCAGCCTTTACACTGCTGTTTGCCATTGCCTACAAAGGCCTTGCAAAAAGCAGTCTGAACTTTAAACAGCAGCTGCTTGGTGCATCTGTGGCGGCATTGGGGTGGATAGTGTATTCCTTTGGCTTTTCAGTATATATAAAATATTTTTCCCGATATTCAATTTTATACGGCTCCTTTGGGGCGGTAATGTTGTTTATGCTGTGGCTGTATATGTGTATGAATATTCTGCTGTGCGGTGCACTGATAAACCGCCTGCTTTACAGCAAAAAATGTGATTAAGTCATAGAATTTGTGCAGCGGATAGTGTATTATATATTTATAAAATGACAGACAAACCGTTGGTGCGCATTGCTGCAGCGGCGGACAGACAATATACAGATGAGGGAAAACATATGAAATTTATATCCTGGAACGTAAACGGCTTCCGCGCCTGCCTTGACAAGGGTTTCGGCGATTTTTTTGACAAGATTGATGCTGACTTTTTCTGTCTGCAGGAGACAAAAATGCAGCCCGGTCAGGCAGAGTTTGCTCCTGAAGGCTATTATCAATACTGGTATTCTGCCGAAAAGAAAGGTTATTCCGGTACAGCAATTTTTGCAAAAAAAGAGCCAATCAGCGTGCAGTACGGCATAGGGATAGATGAACACGACCACGAGGGCAGGGCAATCACCCTTGAATATGACAATTTTTATCTGCTCAATGTGTACACACCAAACTCCAAGCGGGAACTTGAACGCCTTGACTACCGCATGGAGTGGGAAGACGCACTGCAGGCATACATAAAAAAACTTGATGAGAAAAAACCTGTTGTCTACTGCGGTGATTTGAACGTTGCAACAGAAGAAATTGACCTCAAAAACCCAAAAACCAACCGCCGCAATGCAGGCTTCACCGATGAGGAAAGGGACAAAATCCGCAGACTGTTCAGCAATGGGTTTACCGACAGCTTCCGCTATCTGTATCCCGACACAGTGAAATACTCCTGGTGGAGCTATATGTTCAAGGCAAGGGAAAAGAACGCAGGCTGGCGTATCGACTATTTTGTGGTGTCCGACAGAGTGAAGGACAAAATCAGAGAAGCCGAAATCTATACCGAAATTATGGGCAGTGACCACTGCCCTGTGGGGGTAGTTTTGGAGATATAAATGTGTTTTGGCTTTGCCAAGGCACTTTTGCCGCCAAAAGTGCCCAAAACCGCCGCTGATTGCGACGCAGCGGATCCACGCGGAATATGAACAAGCAGGTCTCGTCCCTTGTGGCGCTTTTGCGTGCAGACTTGCCCGCACCGCGCCCTCTCGTTTGGTAAAAAACAATCGACGAAACATTATTGTTTATCAGGAGGGGTACTACCCCTCCATTACACCACCCCGAAAAATCATCACAACAAAAAAGACCGTGCTTTTGCACGGTCTTATATTTTGGCTGAATTTTATTCCTTCACAAGTTCCTGAACACTTGTCACAAGACCTGACAGGTTCTGGATTTCGCTTGGAATAATAATTTTTGTGCTCTGTCCGTCAGCAACTTTTTCCAGTGCTTCAAGGCTCTTGAGTGTGAGCACCTGGTTTGTCGGTGCAGCTTTGTTGAGCAGTTCGATGGAGTCTGCCATAGCTTTCTGCACTTTCATAATGGCAAGTGCTTCACCTTCAGCTTCGCGGATTTTCTGTTCCTTAACAGCATCGGCACGGAGAATTGCACTTTCCTTTTCGGCCTGAGCGCGCAGGATTGCGGATTCTTTTTCGCCTTCTGCAACAAGAATCTGGCTGCGTTTTTCACCTTCTGCACGGAGAATGCTTTCACGGCGCTGACGTTCGGCCTTCATCTGTTTTTCCATTGCGTCCTGAATTTCTGCAGGCGGAATAATGTTTTTGAGCTCAACACGGTTAACCTTGATACCCCAGCGGTCGGTTGCTTCGTCCAGCAGGGTTGTAATCTGGCTGTTGATGGTGTCACGGCTGGTCAGAGTGTGGTCAAGTTCCATATCACCGATAATGTTACGCAATGTTGTTGCGGTCAGATTTTCAATAGCGCTGATAGGTCTTTCAACACCATAGGAGTAAAGTTTTGGGTCGGTAACCTGGAAAAACACAACAGTGTCAATCTGCATTGTTACGTTGTCTCGGGTGATAACCGGCTGAGGAGGAAAATCCACAACCTGTTCCTTGAGGGAAACACGTTTTGCAATGCGGGTGATAAACGGAATTTTAAAATGGAAACCTGCGTTCCACACCGAGTCAAAAATACCAAAACGTTCCACAACAAAAGCGTGTGCCTGGGGAACAATAACAATGCTGCGGGCAACAACAACGATGATTAAAATTGCTAAAATGTAAGGTATCATATTTTTCCTCCTTCAAGTTATGCCAAAACAGTGGTTTCGGCTTTTGTTACGATAACGGATGCACCTTCAATTTTCTGAATGATACAAAATTCTCCTTCAGGGATTTCTGTATCGGCCTTTGCAAGCCAGGTCAAATCCCCAATCTTTACCCTGCCCGGATGTGACGGGCTGATTGACTGCACAACCTGAGCCTTTTTGCCAAGCAGCATATCGGCATTGGTAGGTGTCTTTTTAAGGATGTATCTGCTGAGCACAGGGCGGGTAAAATAAAGTGTGACTGCGCTGACAACAATAAACAAAACAAGCTGCAGCCACAAGGCATCAGGTGCAAGCCATGCGGCAACAAGCCCTGCAATGCTGCCAAGTGCAAACCAGATGCTCACAATGCTGGTGGTGGCAACTTCGACTATTGCAAAAACAACGGCAAGAGCAAGCCACACCCATACCATAGGAATATTAAACACAAAAACCCTCCTTTTAACCTTTGTTACCATCAATATACAATAAAATGGTGCAAAATACAATAGGAGCAGCAGCGCAAAAAGATGAAATAATTGTTAAATAAAATTAACAGTTTGGATATATTGTGTCCAAGAAAATCACAAACTTGTATAGTATATTTTAATAGTGTCAAAAAGCTTGCAAAAGCTGTGAAATTTTGCAACTTTTTGTAAGACGGCTTGAAATACGCATATTTTTGATGTACAATTGTATGATAGATAAATTCGTTTTTTATTTGAATATTTTTCTTTGATTATAGATGATTTCTGACGAAAGGAGCAACAGCTTTGGCAAAATATTTATCACCTGAAGCAAAACAGCACCGCAAACGCCGCCGCAGAGCAAAACGTCTTGCACTTGCAGCGTTTCTCGTTGCGTTTATACTGCTTATAAGCTATGGTATTGTTGCAGTAATTGAAATATTTACCCCTGAATCAGAGGGCAGTGAAAATCTGATTGACCCGACAACCCAGACCGACCTGGAGCCAAACACATCGCTGGAAACCGAGGGCGACTGGTCGACATTTGTGGGCCCTGTGCAGCAGACTATCAACAA
The DNA here is from genome assembly GCA_018109965.1 of Oscillospiraceae bacterium. Next base: position 5,913 of record JAGBFE010000407.1, read on the forward strand.
TTTCGAAATCATTGCTCCTGACCACCGCATGCTGCAGATGCCGGAAAACGGAAGTGTTGATTTAAGCTATTTTGAAAACGTAACCTTTGTGGGCGACAGCCTTACCGAAGGTTTGCGCATCTACCGCACAATCGAAAACTCTGTTGCAGAAATTGCAACTTTTGTGTCGGCAAAAAGCCTTAGCCCAAAAAGCTTTATTGAAGGTGTTATCACCAACTTTGAAAATGGCTACCGCCCTGCACAGAACGGTATCGATGCCATTGTGGAAAGCTGGCCGGGTAAGGTTTATATCACCCTTGGTACAAATGCACTGGTTTATATGACTGATGAACAGTTTATATACTACTACGACCAGATGCTCACCCAGCTTAAAGAGAGAATGCCGGGTGTTATATTCTATGTGTGCAGCGTTACACCAACCACAGCGGAATATGCAGCGGAAAAACCAAACTTTTCCTGGGACAGAATGTATGCGGTAAACAATCAGATTGCAAAGATGTGCAGCGAAAAGGGTATGCACTACATCAACCTGCACGAAGCACTTGCAGGGGAGGACGGTTATCTTAAACCGGAGTATGCCGCATCTGACGGTATTCACCTTAAACCGGAAGCATACACAGTATGGGTTCAGTATCTTATGACACACACTGTGCACCGCAATGACAACCCTTATATCATCGGCAGTCCGTATTATCACGGCTGATATATAATCGGTTAAAACAGAATATCAAAATCCAAAGCAGCCTGTTGCACACAGGCTGCTTTTGTTTTGTATTGCGCCACAAAAAATCCACACAACAGCCTTTAAATGTTAACATATCTGTGATATCATATTTAATAAGATATAATGAGATATTGTGTACTGTTTTGCAGTGTTTGGGATATAGCTGCGGCAGCACACAGACTACAGCGATATAAAATAAAAAGAAGGTAAAACACTATGCTTACACTGGAAAAATCAAAACAGCTTATCAGCACCACAACCACACAGCCACATCTTCTGACCCACGCAACTGCGGTTATGGCGGCAATGGGTGGTATGGCGGCCCACTTTGGCGAGGATGTCAGTCATTGGCAGGCAGTGGGATATCTGCACGACTATGACTACGAACAGTACCCCGAAGAACATCTTGACCATACAGCAGAGCCTCTCCGTGCCGAAGGTGTGACAGAAGAAGAAATCCGTGCAATTTTAAGCCACGGCTACACCCACCGCAATGATATCGAGCCGCTGACCAATATGGAAAAAAGCCTTTATACAGTTGATGAACTCACAGGCATTATCGGTGCAGCCGCACGCATGAGACCGCTGGGTATCACCGACCTTGAAGTTTCCAGCTTTATGAAAAAATTCAAGGACAAAAAATTTGCCGCAAAATGCGACAGAGAACTTATCAAGGACGGCTGTGCACGTCTTGGAATGGAAGTTAAGGAAGTTGCGGAAATCTGCATTGAAGCCATGAAACTTTTTGCAGCAGAGCTTGGCATAGGTCCAAAGGAATAAAAAGGAAGTAAAGTATGAACAAAACCATTGCATCCCGTTTTTTTGGTGCAACAAGTATGCTTATCATTACAAGTATTTCAATGCTGGGCATCACATTTATGATTTTTGCCAATCAGTATTTTGAGATGGAGCGACTTAATGTGCTTTCGCTCTGTGTTGAAAGCGTTGAGGATAACCTTGAGGCAAACTACAAGCAGCACGTTGGCCGCATCAACGACATTGTGCCGCTGACCGAAAACCTGCAGCTTATCAGCGGTACCAACCAGACCACTGTTATCATTGCAGATGCAGACGGCGAGCTGATAACCTGCACTGACGAAGCTGACTGTGTTCACAAAAACGGCCCTCTGCC
>JAGBFE010000408.1 GCA_018109965.1 Oscillospiraceae bacterium
AACAATCTACTGGTGCAGTATCGTAGCAGTTTATCTGCTGTGGAGCTTCACCACCTTTGAATGGCACCGCACCTGGATTATATGGCCTGTTGCAGGCGTGGCATATGCAGTAGTGGAAGCTGTTGCAAAGGTGGTTATGAACAAAAAATAACTGTGTAAAAGCAGATTGGTCTTCGTTTTCTGCAGACAACAGTTAAACTCATAATACAACTTAATAAAACAAGCAAAACCGCTTTCAGAACAAAACTGAAAGCGGTTTTTTATCATATATAAGTATTATTTTATGTCTTCTTTTTTAACGCCTGTCACGCGTTCCATAATTGCATCAAGTGCAAGCTGCCAGTGGTGGAAAGCGTCGTTGTCCTTAAGATAATTGGTTGCCTGCCAGTTGAGGCCGCCCGGTGTCATCTCTTCGGCAAGTTCTTTCAGTTTGCCTTCTTCTGTCTGGCTTGCCATAATGCTGAGAGCCTTGAAAAAGCTGGTTGTGTACATTTTGGATGCAGGTTCTGACAAAGAGTTGTCCATACCCCATTCAGTAACAGCATAGCACAGTTCATAAAACGGACTCATAAGTGCTGTTATAGTTCTCATTGCAGCCATTTCGGTTTTGTCTTCAAGAGCAATCAGATCACCAAGCGGTCTGATTAAATCTTCAATTTCCTTGCAAGGCGGATTGATAACAACTGGTCCTATGCGCTGACGGATAAACGGCAGTGGCAATACGTCCACAAGGATTGCTGTTTCGCCGATAATTTCGGCAATTTTTTCAAGACCGAGCACCGGAATAAGGCTGATAACCTTGAGTTCTTTGCGGAAATTAAGCGGAGACAGAATTTCTTCCGCTTTCTGTGGAACAACCGCAAGGATAACTGCTTCGCAGTTGTCGAGAACGTCCTGATTGTCCTTTGCTACTGTGCAGTTTGGATATTTTGCTGCAAGCGCTGCAGATTTTTCTGCATTTCTCGGGGAGAGGATAAATTCGTGCTCGCATTCCCAGTCACAGAAACCTGTAACCATTGCGGAAGCGATAACGCCTGTGCCGATAACACCAATTTTCATAATCGTACCACCTTTATTTCAAAATATAGCTGTTGCCGTTTTTAACTGTTGTGCTTTCGTAGAACACCTTGCAGATTGCCGCAAAGTCTTCGGTATCTTTTACCCCTGCTGTTTCAAAGCTGGAGTGCATTGCAAACTGTGGCAGACCGATGTCCACTGTGTTGAGTGCCACACGGTTGTTGGAGATATTGCACAGTGTGCCGCCGCCAAGAATATCACTGCGGTTTGCAAAATGCTGCAGTGCTGCACCTGCTTTTTCTGCCAGCTGCTTGAACACCGCATTGCTCACTGCATCGGTTGTGTAGCGCTGGTTTGCATTGTGTTTTACCACAACGCCTTTGTTGATATATGGGCGGTTGGTAGGGTCTGCAATACCCATATTGTTAGGATGCACTGCGTGTGCATTGTCGGCAGAAATCATAAAGGAATGGCTCAGTGCCATCATATATTTTTCATCATCATATCCAAGCACACTGTTTAGACGTGTGAGTGTATTGAAAAGGAATGTTGAAGCCGCACCCTGTTTGGTTTCGCTGCCTACTTCCTCATTGTCAAACACAGCAAGTACTGCTATACTTTCTGACTGTCCTGCACGAATAAAACCGTCCATAGATGTATACACACACTGCAGGTCGTCAAGTCTGCCGCTGCCGATAAATTCATCCTCCAGCCCCATAAAGCAGGCTTTGTCGCGGTTGTAAAGATATAAGTCCTTTGCAATTATATCTTCCTTCGCCACACCCACTGCATCGGCAATCACCTGGTCAAACTGACCTTTGCGGCTTAAATCACCAAACAGTGGCAGCATATCGCTTTGTGGATTAAACTTTTTGCCGTCATTTGCTGTGCGGTCCATATGGATTGCAAGATTAGGGATGATAAGCAGATTTTTGTCTATATCCACCAGCTTTGATTCAAAACCGTTTTCGGTTTTAACCATCACTCTGCCTGCAACAGACAGCGGACGGTCCAGCCAGGTAGACATAATCATACCACCGTAGCGTTCGGTATTGAGGGAAACATATTCTCCCTGCACCATTTCGCCTTTTTCCTTGATTTTAAAGCAAGGAGAATCGCTGTGGCTTGCAACTATGTTGAAACCAATATAGTCATCCTGCGGAATTTTGAACGCAATAAGCGATGAATCATTGCGGGTTACAAAATATTTTCCGCCTTTTTCAAGCGCCCATTTTTCGCCTTCGCAGATTTCGGCAAAGCCGTTTTCCACAAGCTGTTTTTTTACATTTTCCACAGCATGAAAATGGCTGTGGCTGTTATTTAAAAAGTCAACAAGACCTTTTGATACTCTGTTTTCCATAATAGTTCACATCCTTGTTTAAAAGGTAATTATATATGCTTTAAATATACTCTTTTTGCATTTGTATTGTCAACAAATGCTATAGATTTTGTACAACACATTCTGTCTTTGATATATCAGACAAACGCAATACAACGGACTATGCCACACCGTTGCAAAGTCCGTTGTTTTTGTAAAAATATGTTAAGTAACTATTCATTGAGACCAAAGCTGATATTGAGTGCATTGTTGAGCCTTGCAATATCTTCGTTTGACAATCTGCCCGTTTTTTCTCTCAGTCGCTGTTTATCAATGGTGCGTATCTGTTCCAAAAGCACCACGCTGTCTTTGGCAAGGCCACAGCTTTCTCCTTTGACAGAAATGTGTGTTGGCAGGCTGGTTTTGTCCTGTTTTGATGTTATTGCCGCCGCAATAACAGTGGGAGAATGGCGGTTGCCCACATTGTTCTGTACAATAACCACCGGCCTTGTGCCACCCTGTTCGCAGCCGATAACGGGGCTTAAATCGGCATAATAAACTTCGCCACGGTTGATTTCCATAATTTTCAAATCCTTTCTGCAATATTTTCTGCAGATAGTATTTGCAGGTATATTAAAGTTTATTCACTATCTTGTTAACAAGCTGCGTGCCATATTTTGTCCACAACTGGTCAACAGCAGTCTGATTTTTCGCTCCCGTGTATCCATTTTTCTCCTGCGATTTGAGTTGTGCTGAATAACTGTTCTGTCCATAATCTGCAACTCTGTCCTTTGAGATATACGGGTTTTTGTTTGTGTAACCTCCAATGGTTTTGTATTCACCGATATTTATTTTTGGTGCACTGACAGCATATGTGCTTTTGGTGTCGACTTTATCAGCTTTTACTGCTGTATTGTTCACAGTGTTATTCACGTACTGATTTGTTTTCGGCTTTGACTCGGTATAGCTGTAGCTTTTCTATGTCGGTGCTTTGTTGCTGACCTGCTGTGTTTTTGGTGTTGGCAAACAAAAAACGGAAGATTACTCTTCCGTTTTTTAGTTTGCTTTAGTTTTAATCAAAAAACTGATAACCTGCACAAGGATATTTATTGTGCTCCACATAGTCTGGAGGATAATTTGCGTAAATATACGGGTCGGTTTTGTCCTTGATTTTTATACCACGTTTTTCAAACAACGGTTCAATAATTTCTAGCATTTGGTCATAACTCATATATTCATGGTTAACTTGAATCACTATATGTGCTGAAACAAGTCCAAAAGCTATCTGCACAATAAAATCTTCCCTGTGAACATAACTGCGAACTGTTTCTTTATCGTTTTCGAGATGTTCTATCTTTGAGTGTGGAAAAATTCTAATGCCTAGA
>JAGBFE010000409.1 GCA_018109965.1 Oscillospiraceae bacterium
AGCAGTTTGTTGCACTGGCACCGGACACGGTGCGCATTTACCCTACAGTAACACTTGAAAACACATATCTGGAACAGGTGTTTTTGCAGGGCAAATACACACCGCCCTCCTTGCAGCAAACGGTGGATATCTGCGTAAAGCTGATGGAAATTTTTGATACAGCAGATATAAAAATAATCAAAATGGGGCTTCACGCCGATACAGGCCTTGAAGGCAAAATTGTGGCGGGGCCTTATCATCAGGCATTCAGGGAACTTTGCCTTGCAGGCAGATGCTTTGAAAAAATTAAAAAGCAGTTAACAAACAGTGAATGTAAAAACTGTATAATAAAAGTTAATCCAAAAGAACTTTCCCAATGGAAAGGTCAGAAAAACAGCAATATCAGTGCTCTGTGCGATATGGGATATCAGGTACATATAGTTGCAGACAGCAATGTCGCAAAAGGGCAGTTTAATATACAATCAACAGATTAAGGGGAATACACAGGTGTATTTAAAAGCAATAGAACTCCACGGTTTTAAATCCTTCCCGGACAAAACACGCATATCCTTCGACAAGGGTATGACAGCGGTTATCGGTCCGAACGGCTCGGGCAAAAGTAACATCAGTGACGCTATCCGCTGGGTGCTTGGCGAAACCAGCGGCAAGGAACTGCGTTCTGCAGGCAAAATGGAAGATATCATCTTTGGCGGCACAAGTCAGCGCGGACCAATGGGTTTTGCAAGCGTAAGCCTTATACTTGACAACTCCGACCGCAGTTTTGATATGGACACAGATGAGGTTTCCGTTACAAGAAAATATTACAGAGGCGGCGACGGCGAATATTTCATCAACGGCAACCGCGTGAGACTTAAAGATATTTACGAACTTTTCCTTGACACAGGTCTGGGCAAAAGCGGTTATTCAATTGTGGGACAGGGCAAAATCAGCCAGATTGTTACCGCAAAACCGGAAAACCGCCGCGAAATTTTTGAAGAAGCTTCCGGTATTTCAAAGTTCCGCTACAAAAAGAACGAAGCCGAAAAGAAACTTTCCGCATCACAGGAAAACATCACACGCCTTACCGATATTCTTTTAAACCTTGAAGAAAGGGTTGGCCCTCTCGAAAAGGAAAGCAAAAAGGCAAAGGAATTTGTTGCCCTGAGCGAAAAGAAAAAGGGGATGGAAATTTCCCTCTGGCTGCAGACAGTGGAAAAAAACAAGTCACTTATCCGTGACCAGCAGAGAAAATTGGAAGTTTTCCAGAATGACCTTGACAATATTGAAAATCAGATTGCCGAGAAGGAAGCCTACATAGAAAAACGATACTTTGAAAGCAATGACCTTATCAGAAAAGGCGAAGAAAATCTGACCGCTATCAGAAATATCGAGCAGCAGATTTCTGACAAAAACAGCGAAAAGGCTGTGGCAGAAAACCAGTCCCGCTATGACGAACAGCGCATGCAGGAACTTGGCAGGGAAATTGAACTTTCAGGCAGCGAAAAAGGCAGCATTGAACAGCGCAAAGCAGAAATTGGTGCAAAACTTGGCGAAATGCAGCAGCAAAAGGCACAGCTTGCTGAAAAAGCCGAACACACACAGGGCGAAATTACACTTCTTGCCCAAAATGCAAAAAAAGCAGATGAACACAAAGGCTCACTGCTTGAAAAAGAAACTGTGCTCCGCACAAATATTCAGGACAGCCGCCTTGAACTTATGGGACTTACCACACAGAATCAGGCTGTTATGGAGTCAAGCCGCAAGGCACAGGCGGATATTGAAACAAACCAGAAATATCTTGATGAGGTAAACAGCCAGATTGCCGATCTCAACGGATTTATGGCAGAGGTTGATGCAGGCATCACCCGCAACACCAACATCAAGAACGGCATTTCCATCAAGCTTAATTCTGTTAAGGATAAGCTGGATAAAGCCGTTGAAAATCAGAATCTGAACATCGAAAAACAGCGTGACACCGAAAACCGCATCCGTCTGCTGACAGAAATGGAAAACAACCTTGACGGTTTCCAGCAGAGTGTAAAAACGGTGCTTACAAACGGCAAAAACGGCCGTCTCAAAGGCATTATCGGCACAGTGGCGCAGCTTATAAGCGTTGAAAAAGGCTACGAAACTGCAGTTGAAATTGCATTGGGTTACGCATTGCAGAACATTGTGGTGCAGGATGAAACAAGTGCAAAATATGCAATCGAGTTTCTTAAAAACAACCGCGGCGGCCGTGCAACATTCCTGCCGCTGGACACAGTCAAACCATCTTCTTTCAGCGAAAAATTGCCTGAATGGGCAACCACAGCAGACAAAGTTATCGCAGCAGATGCAAAATATGCAAACATCATTTCCAGCCTGCTTGCACGCACAGTTATCTGTGAGGATATCAATGCGGCATCCCGCCTTGCAAAGCAGCTTAACTACCGCTACAAAATTGTTACAATGGACGGTCAGCAGATTAACGCAGGCGGTTCCTTTACAGGCGGCAGCGTAAGCAAAAGCGCAGGTCTGTTTACAAGAAAAGGCGAGATTGAAAAACTTAAGGAAAACCTTGAAAAACTCAAAGCCGAGTTTGAAACACTCAGCGGTGAAACAGCAAAAATCAAAGAAAATTCTGACCTGCTTAACAGTCAGATTGAAGGCTGCAATGCCGAAATCGAAACCCTGCAGGCAGACAAATACAACTGCAGCATAGAGCTTACAAAATACACACAGCTTGCAAATCAGTACTCTGACAGCATCACTCTGTACGGCGGTATTGTGGAAAATGCAAACAATGTGCTCCGTGCAAATCAGCAGAGAGAAGCACAGCTCAATAATGCTGTAAACGACAGTGAAGCACAGCTTGCACTGCTTGTGGAAGAAATTTCTTCCCTTGGAAAAGTTGACGAAACAACACAGGAACAGCAGAATGCCCTTGTGGAAACACTGCAGCAGATAAAACTGGATATTGTTGCGCTGAACGGCGAAATTTCCCTTGCAGAAAACAATATGCAGCAGCTTGAGGTGCAAAGCCAGCAGAGCGAGGACAGAAAACTGCGCCTTGCCGAAGAAATGGCACAGCTGCAGGCTAATGTGGAAAACCGAAAACTTGCAGTGGAAGCTATTGCGCAGGCGGTGGAGCAGTTGCAGCAGGCCATCAGGGAAATTGAACAGCAGAATGAAGACTTTGTTCGTCTGCGTTTTGAAATTGAACAGGAAAGAACAGAAATCAACAGGGAAACAAAAGCACTTTCCGACCAGAAGCTGTCACTTTCCAACCAGATTACAAAAATCGGCGAAAAAATTTCCAATATGGAAACAGGCTATGATGATATTATCCAGAAACTTTGGGAAGAATATGAGCTCACAGTGCAGACAGCCCGTGAATTTGCCTTTGAATTTGAGGATGAAAACCAGTTGCGCAAAGACCTTTCCGCAATCAAGGCTTCCATCAAGCGCCTTGGCAATGTAAACGTAGGCGCTATCGAAGAATACAAGGAAGTGTTTGAAAAATACAACTTCCTCAAGGAACAGCTCCACGACCTTGAAGAAAGCAAAAATCAGCTGCAGAAGCTTATCACTTCTCTCAACGGCGAAATGAAAACCCTGTTCAGCGAAAGTTTTGGCATCATCAACACAAACTTTGGCAGAATATTCAAGGAACTGTTTGGCGGCGGCAGTGCAAAACTTATACTTACCGACCCTGACAATATCCTTGAAAGCGGTGTTGACATCAGTGTTAACCCACCGGGCAAGGTTATCAAAAGTCTTACAGCACTTTCCGGCGGCGAACAGGCACTGGTTGCAATCTCCATCTACTTTGCAATCCTTGCACACAACCCGTCACCTTTCTGCATTCTGGACGAAATCGAAGCCGCGCTTGACGATGCAAACGTTACAAGATATGCAAATTATCTTCACGACATTTCCGACACAACACAGTTTATTGTTATCACCCACCGCCGCGGCACAATGGAATCTGCCGATGTACTTTACGGTGTAACAATGCAGGAGGACGGTATCTCCAAACTGCTCAAACTGGACGTAAACAATATTTCACCATCATTGATAAATTAGCGAGGTTACAGACAATATGGGATTATTTGAAAAACTCGGGTTCGGGCTCAAGAAAACAAAGGAAGGTATTTTCAATTCCATTACAAAATCCATTATTTCCTCTCCTTTGACTGATGAGCTTTATGACGACCTTTTGGAACAGCTTATTCTTGCTGATGTAGGCTATGAAGTAAGCGAATATCTTTGCGAACAGCTGCGCACAGAGGCAAGAAAACGCAAGGCAAAAACAGGGGAAGATGTTGTGAAAATCTTTCAGGACATCGTGGTTGACCTGCTTTCTACCGACAAGGAATTTGACCTGTCAGGTGACCCTGCTGTAATTCTCATCATAGGTGTAAACGGCGTGGGCAAAACCACATCTATCGGCAAACTTGCAAATTATTATTCAAAACAGGGCAAAAAGGTTCTGCTTGCAGCAGGAGATACCTTCCGTGCCGCAGCGGCAAGCCAGCTTAACCAGTGGGCACAACGCAGCAATGTTGACATTGTAATGCACGACGAAGGCGCTGACCCTTCATCCGTTATTTTTGATGCAGTGCAGAAGGGCAAAAACGAAAAGTACGATATCGTTATCTGCGACACAGCAGGCAGACTGCACAACAAAAAGAACCTTATGGCAGAACTTGGAAAAATCAGCCGTGTTATCCGCAAGGCAAGCGAAACTGCATCTGTTGAAACACTGCTTGTGCTGGAAGCTATCACAGGCCAGAATGCAATTTTCCAGGCTAAGGAATTTATCTCTGCGGCCGAAGCAACAGGCATCATTCTCACAAAACTGGACGGCACAGCAAAGGGCGGCAGCGTGATTTCCATCAAGAAAAAACTTGGTATTCCTGTGCGCTTTGTAGGCGTTGGCGAAGGTGTTGACGACCTGCTGTTGTTTGATGCACAGAGCTTTGCCGAAACACTTTTCAGCTTGGAAGACGGTGAATAATTATGGTATTTGCAGTAGCTACAAACAATCAGAAAAAACTGAAGGAAATCCAGAGAATTCTGGATTCCTTCGGCATCACAGCAAAAACACTCAAAGAGCTTGGCATCGCTGTAGAAATTGAAGAAAACGGCACAACATTTGAAGAAAACGCAGTTATAAAAGCAAAAACAATTGCACAGATGGCAAATCTGCCTACAATCAGTGATGACAGCGGCCTTGAAGTTGATGCACTCAGCGGTGCACCGGGCGTTTACACAGCACGTTTTGCAGGAGAAAACGCAACCGATGATGAAAACATCGACAAACTGCTGCACGAAATGAAAGATGTTGAAAAAAATGACAGAACCGCACGTTTTGTTTCGGCAGTATGCCTTTATATGCCGGACGGCAGACATACAGTATGCCGCGGCACCTGCGAGGGCTGGATTGGTTACGAACGCATTGGTGACGGCGGTTTTGGCTATGACCCTGTGTTTATGGTGGACGAAATCAGTTATTCACAGATGTCACCCGAAGCAAAGGATGCAATCAGCCACCGCGGCAGTGCACTTAGACAGCTTAAAGATAAAATAGAACAGTTTATATAATAAATTTTATAAGACTGAAACAAAACATTAGTATATTATAGTAACAAGCACATCTGTTTGCTGTGTAGCTGATATACAGCAGACGGTAAATATAAAAAACAAAAAAATATTTAATACATTTTATTTAAATTAAAAGGAGATTATATGGCACTTACATCTAAACAGCGTGCTTTTCTTCGCGGTCAGGCACAGCATATGGACACAATCGTTCAGGTTGGCAAAGAAGGCGTTACCGAAGCAACAGCAGAATCTATCAGAACAGCTCTTGCAGCAAGAGAACTTGTAAAATGCAAGGTGCTTGACAACTGCCCATACAAAGCAAAGGAAGCAGCAGAAATGTTCTGCGAATATATCGGATGTGATTCTGTACAGGTTATAGGCAGCAAATTTGTGCTTTTTATGCAGAAAAAGAAAGACTCTCTCTACGACCTCAAAAAACTTGAACTTGTTGAAAAGACAAAATAATAAACAATCAGTGAAAAAACAACGTTTTTCTACACGGAGTATAAAATGAAGATTTTATTGTTCGGCGGCGCTTTTGACCCGCCACACAACGGCCACCTTTCTATACTTAAAGAAGCAGCGCAGTACACCGAATTTGATAAAATAATTGTTATGCCCACAGGCACCCCTACCCACAAAAAAGGCTGTATGGTTCCGTTTGATGTGCGTCATTATATGGCACAGCTTGCTTTCGGCAATGTGGACAGTGACGTGGAAATCAGTGACTATGAGGGAACAAACCTTAAAGATGACTACACATATCTCACACTGAGGCACCTTAAAGAAAAATATGACAATGCAGACATCTTTATGCTCATAGGTTCTGACAGCCTGTTTTCCATAGACAGCTGGAAAAACAGCCCGGAGATACTTGCAAACTGCACTCCTGTTGTCTTTGCAAGAAAAACAGGTGTGGAGCAGGAAATATATGACAAAATAGCACAGCTCAGAGCACAGGGAGCAAATGCGGTTTATATTCCTTACAAGGTTACCGATGTGTCGTCATCAGGCTTCCGTGGCGGTCAGCACAGCGACAGTGTTCTGCCCGGTGCAGTGGATGCGGTTATAGATGAATACCATCTGTACGACAACAATGAAACAAAGCGTCTGCAGGGCACAGCAAAGCTGCTGGCAAAGATTATGCTGGATGAAAAGCGTTATATTCACACACTCAATGTGGAAAAACTTGCAGCAGAGCTTGGCACAATCTATCATCTGGATGTGGACAAGCTGCGCATTGCAGCACTGCTGCACGATATACTCAAGCATGCCTCTTATGATATTCTGTTGCACAGAGCGGGCGCAAGTGGTATAATAAATAGAATAAAAGACAAACCAAAACAAACTTTGCATGGCTTTGCCGCGGCAGACTATGCTGAAAAAGAAATGGGAATAACCGATGAGGATATTCTGTGGCCTGTACGCAGTCACACCTGCGGCAGAAGCGGAATGACTGATATGGAAAAGGTTATATACCTTGCAGATATGCTTTGCGAGGGACGCAAATTTGAATCCCGTGACTATCTGCTGAGCCTTGCAAGAAAAAATCTGGATTTGGCTATGTACAAAGCTTTGGTACATTCTGTGGAATGGATAAAATCAAAGGGCAATGAAATCGATACAGACAGTCTTGAGGCACTGGAATATTTCAGAACACTGACAAAAGCTGACTGTAAGGAGGAAAAAATATGAGTAATAAAAATACATACAGCTCCAAAAAACGCAGGAAAAAGAAAAACCCAAAAAGAACTCTTATAGCCTGCCTTGTTGCAATATGCATTGTGGCTGTTATGATTTTTGCTGTTGACGGTGCAATCGGCAATATGTACAACGAGGGCGAAGAGATTCCTGAAAATATGCAGACAGCCGAAGAAATCAAGGATGATGTTGTAAATATCCTTGTTTGCGGCGTTGATATGGAAGAAGGCCGTGACACATACAAAACCGACGTTATTATGTATGTGACAATGGATATCAAGGCAGGCACAGTAAAAGCACTGCAAATTCCGCGCGATACATTTGTGGGTGAACCTTCCAAAACAGGCAAAATCAATTCTGTTTATTCGGACGGAAGTCATGACAACGGTATTATGAACCTTGTTGAAACACTCAACCAGCGTTTTGGCCTTGCTGTTGACCACTATGCAACACTTGATATGGAAGCGTTTGTAGAAGTTGTTGACTGGATTGAAGGTGGTCTGGAGATGTATGTACCTTATCCTATTACAATAAAAGACGGCAACGGAAATCAGGAAACAATCATCAAGGAAGCAGGCTGGCACTATGTAAACGGTGAAACTGCAGAGGCAATTGTACGCAACCGTAACTACGCAGGTGGCGATATACAGCGAATGGAAGTGCAGAGTTATTTTTATGCATCTGTTATCAAATATTTCAAAGAAATCGGTGTAAGCGACTCCCTCAAGCTTTTACCGCGTTTTACACCGTATATCACAACAGATATGCACTGGAGCCGTATTGCAGGCCTTGCAACCGAAGCTTTGAATATGGACTATTCCAACATGGCAATTATCAAACCTGGCATACATGGTTATGATATCAGAACAAAGAGAAACGGCGTACAGAACCTGCTGGAAATTCCACAGGACGAATGGCTGGAAATTATCAACAAACATTTCAGACCATATCAGGAACCTGTTGAAGCTTTGAATATCGACGAAATTGAAGGCGAAGTTGTGAACGATTATGGCGCAACAGGCATTACAGTTACAAATCTCGGCGACCTGCTTGCAGGCACCGCCCAATAATACAGGAGAATTTATGAACGGTTTAGAACTTTCCAAAAAGATAGCTGGCTATCTTGACAACAAAAAAGCAAAGGATGTTAAAATCCTTAAAATCGATGACCTCACAGTTGTAACAGACTACATTGTTATTGCAACAGGTACATCCACAACACAGGTTAAGGCACTTGCTGACGAAGTCGATTTCCAGGTTAAAACAAAACTTGGCAAAGACCCTGCACGTGTGGAAGGCTACGAAAGCAAAAACTGGATTTTGCTTGACTACGAAACAGTGATTGTTCACGTGTTCCACCCACAGGCAAGAGAATACTATGACCTTGACAAGCTCTGGGCAGACGGCACAGAAATTGAATTTGAAATCGAAAAGGAAGAAGAATAATTCCTTTTAAACAAAAATAAATAAAATCATTGAAAGCACGGCTGAAACAGATATTGCATACCGATAAGTTTTCCTTGTGCAATGGGGAGACACCGCCTGAAGCGGAGTGGTTGTATACAGCAATGGAAGTTAAGGGCTGTGCTTTGAATGGGTTATAAGGGGATAGAAAAATTATGAAAGATTACAATTTTTCTGCCATAGAAAAGAAATGGCAAAAAATTTGGGATGACGAAAAAACATTTGCAGCCAAAAATGACTACACCATGCCAAAATTCTACGGTCTGGTAGAATTTCCATATCCATCAGGCGCAGGTCTCCACGTTGGCCATCCACGTTCCTACACAGCAATGGACATCATTTCCCGTCAGAAACGTCTTGACGGTTATAACGTTATGTACACAATGGGCTGGGACGCATTTGGCTTGCCAACCGAAAACTTTGCGATGAAAAACCACATTCATCCCGAAATTGTTACAAAAAACAACGTTGCACGCTTTAAACAGCAGCTTAAAATGCTGGGTCTTTCCTTTGACTGGGACCGTGAAATCAACACAACAGACAAAGATTACTACAAATGGACACAGTGGATTTTTATCCAGCTTTACAAACACGGTCTTGCATACAAAAAGGAAATGAATGTAAACTGGTGCACAAACTGTAAAGTTGTGCTTGCAAACGAAGAAGTTGTAAACGGCGTTTGTGAACGCTGCAACAGCGAAGTTGTGCGCAAGGTAAAAAGCCAGTGGGTGCTCAAAATCACAGACTATGCTGACAAGCTTATCGACGGTCTTGATTATGTAAACTTTATCGACCGCGTTGTAGCACAGCAGAAAAACTGGATTGGCCGTTCCACAGGTGCACAGGTTAAATTCAAAACAACACAGGGCGACGAAATCGAAATTTACACAACAAGACCTGACACACTGTTTGGTGCTACATATATGGTTATGGCACCGGAACACGCTCTTGTTGAAAAATGGAAGGATGCTTTGGAAAACTATGACGAAATCGTGGCTTACCGCGAAGCAGCTGCAAAAAAATCTGATCTCGAAAGAACAGAACTGGCAAAAGACAAAACAGGTGTTGCTCTCAAAGGCGTTAAAGGTATCAACCCTGTAAACGGCAAGGAAATCACAATCTTTGTTTCTGACTATGTTCTTGCAACATACGGCACAGGCGCAATTATGGCTGTTCCTGGCCACGACACACGCGACTGGGAATTTGCAAAGAAATTTGACCTGCCAATTATCGAAGTTGTAAAAGGCGGCAATGTTGAAGAAGCTGCATTTACTGACTGCGAAACAGGTGTTATGGTTAACAGCGGCTTCCTTGACGGTCTTACAGTTGAAGAAGCTAAAGTTAAAATTATCGAATGGCTCACAGAACAGGGCATTGGCGAAAGCAAAACAAACTACAAACTCCGTGACTGGATTTTCTCCCGTCAGAGATACTGGGGCGAACCAATCCCTATGATTTACTGCCCACACTGTGGCTGGGAACCTGTGCCTGAAGACCAGCTTCCTCTTGAACTGCCTGAACTTATGGACTTTGAACCAACAGGCGAAGGCGAAAGCCCGCTGGCACGCCTTACCGACTGGGTAAACACAACCTGTCCAAAATGCGGTGCACCTGCAAAACGCGAAACTGACACAATGCCACAGTGGGCAGGCTCTTCCTGGTACTTCCTCAGATATATTGACCCTAAAAACAGCGAAGCTCTCGCAAGCAAGGAAGCAATGGAATACTGGATGCCTGTTGACTGGTACAACGGCGGTATGGAACACACAACACTCCATCTGCTTTACAGCCGTTTCTGGCACAAATTCCTTTATGATATCGGCGCTGTTACCTGTCCTGAACCATATGCAAAACGTACAAGCCACGGTATGATTCTTGGCGAAACAGGCGAAAAAATGTCCAAATCCCGCGGTAACGTAGTTAACCCTGATGACATTGTAAACGAATACGGCGCAGACACAATGCGTATGTACGAAATGTTTATGGGTGACTTTGAAAAAGCTGCTCCTTGGAGTCAGTCTTCCATCAAAGGCTGCAAACGCTTCCTTGACAAAATCTGGAACCTGCAGGAAATCGTTGTGGACGGCGAAGAATACTCTGCTGACCTTGAAGTATCTTTCAACAAGACAATCAAAAAGGTTACAGAAGATATCAACAATCTTGGTTTCAACACAGCTATTGCTGCAATGATGGCTCTCATCAACGAAATCGGTGCTAAAAAAGCTATCAACAAAGCTGAATACAAAACACTGCTTATTCTCCTCAACCCATTTGCTCCTCATATCACAGAAGAAATCTGGGAAAATATGGGCTTCGGAGGTCAGATTGCACACGCACAGTGGCCAAAATTTGACGAAGCAAAATGCGTTGAAGCAACAGTGGAAGTTCCGGTGCAGGTTAACGGCAAAATCAGAGCAAGAATCAACATTGCTCTTGACCTTTCCAAAGATGATATGCTGGCAGCTGCAATGGAAAATGATGCAATCAAGGCAGCTACAGAAGGAAAAACAGTTGTTAAAACAATCTGTGTACCAAATAAATTGGTAAACATTGTTGTAAAATAAAAAATAATTATTGACAACAGCATACTAAATCTGTATAATTGTTTTGTGATGTTTAAATTGGTTAAACAAATCTGGCATAAAAGCGTAAGGGAGTGAAAATAGATGTCCGAAATCAGAGTTAAAGATAATGAATCATTGGATTCAGCACTTCGTCGCTTTAAGCGTTCATGTGCAAAATCAGGCGTTCTTGCAGAAGTTCGCAAACGTGAACATTATGAAAAACCTTCTGTTAAACGTAAAAAGAAAGCAGAAGCTGCTCGCAAACGCAAATTCAAATAATTGAATGATTGACTAAAGCCGACTGAATTCAGTCGGCTTTTTGTTTTATACAGTTTTATTGTGCAGTTATGCGGAGAACAGTATTGGGCTTTGGTTGCAGTATTGCACATTAAATAGTATGATAGTATTATCAATAAAAAGTATAGAATAATTATATGTTAACGGAGGTTTTTATGAAAAAACCAATTATTGCACTTACACCATTGTGGGATAAAAAACTGGAAAGCACATGGATGCTTACAGGATATATGGACCTTATCATCAAAAACGGCGGTGTGCCTGTTGTGCTGTCATTCTGTGATGACGATGATTCGGTAAAAGAAATTGCAGACCGCTTTGACGGTTTTGTGTTTACAGGTGGGGATGATATTGCACCGTGTTATTATAATCAGGACAAAACTGAACAGTGCGGCGAGCCTTGCGAAAAACGTGACAGCCTTGAGTTTGCACTGTTTAAAGAGGTAATCAAAACCGAAAAACCGGTGCTCGGTATCTGCCGTGGTATGCAGTTTTTAAATGTGGCACTTGGCGGCACACTTTATCAGGATCTGCCAACACAGCACCCAAGCGATGTTGTGCACCGTCAGCCTGCGCCATTTGATGCCTTGACTCATACCGTAACAGTGGAAAAGGACACTCTGCTTTACAGCATCACAAAGTCAGAAAAGTTTGTTGTAAATAGTCTGCACCATCAGGCGGTGGCAGCAGTTGCACCGACGCTCAAAGTGTGTGCAACAACAGCGGATGGTTTGGCAGAAGCGGTTTACGGCACTCAAAAGCCGTTTTTGCTGGGTGTTCAGTGGCATCCTGAAATGATTTTTGCGCAGGATGAAAACAGCATGAAAATAGGCAAAGCATTTGTGGATGCCTGCAGGAAATAGCAAAAACAAAGGGTTCGGAACACAGTTCCGAACCCTTTTGATTTGCCTATGAAAATATTGCCAGATATTGTATCTGGTGTTACGGATTGTTTTATTTGTCTTTTTTGAATATAAGGAATTTGCTGAGGAAATAGTTGGTAACAATAACCACAACCTGACCTACAAACTTTGTGATGATAACATTGAAACTGAGGATGTCAATGAACAGCCAGATAATTGCGTTTTCCATCCATAATGTAAGAAAACGGCCTGCAGAAAATGAAAAAATTTCGCGTACAACACCTTTAAAGGTGTGTGATTTTTCGGTAAATACCCAGGTTCTGTTGGTTATGTAGGCAAATGCAACGCAGATAACCCACGAAACATTGTTGCTCGTTATTTCTTCCCATCTGAACACATAAACTCCGATTGCAAAGAGAATAAGTGAAAGAAAAAATGTGCATCCGCCAAAGAAAAGATACAGCAGCCCTTCTTTGTGTTTTTTGTAAAAAGGATTAAAAATATTTATCAGCGGAAGTTCCATTATCTTGTCAAAAATATCTTTTTTGTGTTCCATTATGTTCTCCTTAAATTATTTCTGCAGTCATTCTCTGGCCGTCAACAGCGGTGAGTTTTACATTTACAATATCTCCGCCTGAAAGATGGGCGGAATTTTTTACAATAACAGGAATATATCTGCTTGTATATGCAGTCCAGTCGCCACTGGGCAGCTGCTGCTCCAGCAGGGCGGTATCTTCAAAGCCCAAAAAGCTTTCCATAACCCTGTTTTTGGTCTGCTCGCTTTTAAAGGTCATTGTGCGGTTTCTTTCGCTCTTTATATCATTTGGAATCTGGTCTGCCATTTTGTAGGCGACAGTGCCTTTACGGGGAGAAAATGTAAAGGTGTGCACCTTTAAAAATTCACATTTCTGCACAAAGTTCACACTTTCGATAAAATCTGCTTCGCTTTCACCCGGGAATCCTACAATAATATCAGTTGTAAACACAGGCCGGTCAAACAGCTCACGCAGACGGTTCATCATATCGGTGTAAAGTTTTGTGTCATACATGCGGTTCATGGCTTTCAGTGTTTTGTCACAGCCACTCTGCAAAGACAGGTGAAAATGCGGGCAGAATTTTTTAACTTTGCTCATTCTCACCAACATTTCGTCGGTGAAAAGGTCAAGCTCAAGGCTGCCAAAACGTATGCGGTGTATATTTTCAATTTCTGCTACAGCTTCGATAACATCACACACATTTATACCGATATCCTGTCCGTAGCAGGATATGTTGACACCTGTCAGCACAATTTCCTTGTGACCCAAATCTGCCAGCTTGTGTGCCTGCGCCACAATGCTTTCAACACTGCGGCTGCGCACACGGCCTCTTGCTTTTGGAATAATGCAGTAGGCACAGCTGCGGTTGCAGCCGTCCTGAATTTTCAAAAATGCACGGGTGTGCATTGTGTCTTCGCCTTCTGCCATTTCTTCAAAAGCGTCATTTTCGCCGTGAGGTTTTATATCAACAATGCGCTGCTTTTCGTTCATATATTGCTGCACAAGGTCAAAAACCTGTCCTTTGCCTTTGCTGCCGATAATGATGTCGGCTTCCTCTACAGCGAGTGCCTTGTCGGGAAAAGCCTGTGGCATACATCCGCACAGCACCACAACAGCATCGGGATTCCGCTTTTTGGCACGGCGTATCCACTGTATGCTCTTTTTGTCACCGCTTAAGGTAACAGTGCAGCTGTTAACGATATAAACATCGCTGATTTCTCTGTCGGTGGCAATTTCCCAGCCGTGCTGTGAAAAAATATTTATCATTGCAGCAGTTTCCTGCTGATTAACTTTGCACCCTAAAGTGAAAAAACAAACTTTCATTCAAAACTTCCTTGTTCATAATTTTAAACTCTAAATATAAATTATATCATATACAATCAAAAAGCTCAACAACTGCAGCAGATATAATATTTGCCAGTAAATACACATAAATATATACAAAAGTACAAATCAAGGTGGTAAATTATGAAAAAAACAGTAACAGTTATCATCTCGGCGCTGATGGCTTTCGGTTTTGTTCTGCCTGTTTTTGCGGCAGGTGAAACGGTGACAACAATGGCAGATATGCCGGCGTGGAGTGAAATGGAAATACCCGATGCGGAGTTTTATCAGAAAACGGAAGAAGCAAGTGCCGTGGCCATTGTAAACACCGACAGTTTTGTGGACAAAGTTGCAAACGAAACCAATTTTGATGTGCCCTGCAAAGCGGCACTGCTTATGGACGAAACCACAGGACAGGTGTTGTATGCCAAAAATGCAGACGGACAGCTGCCTATAGCTTCCATAACAAAGGTTATGACCATGCTGCTGGTGTTTGAGGCACTTGAAAGCGGCAAAATCAACCTTCAGGACACAGTGCCGATAACAGAGCACGCTTTTTCAATGGGCGGCAGCCAGATATGGCTGGAGCCTGGGGAAATTTTCACCGTGCATGAGCTGCTCAAGGCGGTGGCGGTGTCAAGCGCCAATGATGCGGCAGTGGCACTTGCCGAGTTTGTGGGCGGCAGCGAAAGTGTGTTCTGCGATATGATGAACACCCGTGCACAGGAGCTTGGAATGGAAAACACCCATTTTGTAAATGCCTGTGGCCTGGATGCCGAGGGGCATTTATCCACGGCATATGATGTGGCGGTTATGAGCAGGGAGCTGATGAAGCACGAAGATGTGTTCGGTTATACAACGATATGGATGGATTATCTGCGCGACGGTGAAACCCAGCTTGTAAACACCAACAAGCTGCTGCACAGCTACACAGGAACAACGGGACTAAAAACGGGCACCACAAGCAAGGCAGGGGTGTGTATTTCCGCAACAGCAAAGCGGCAGAATATGTCCCTTATTGCGGTGGTGCTGGGGTCTGATTCGGGTCAGGAACGGTTTGATGCAGCAAAAAAACTGCTGGATTTCGGCTTTTCAAACTTTGAAAGCAAGCCTTTCCCCCAGGCGGACAGTTATCCGCAGTATGTTTCGGTAAAACACGGAGTGCAGAAATCGGCAAAACTCAGCTACAATCTGCCGCAGAATCTGCTGTTTCTTAAAGGCTCTGCAGCGCAGCTTGAAAGCCGCATAACCCTGCCCGAAACCATCGAAGCACCTGTGTCAAAAGGCAGTCAGATAGGCACTGTAGGGCTTTATTCGGGCGGACAGAAAATAAAAGAATATTCAATTGAACTTGCGGAAAATGTTGAAAAAATTACGTTCATAAAAGCATTGGAAATAGTTGTAAAAGCCGCAGGATATATGTGACCGATACCCTTTCAAAAGGGGATAAGTTATTGACAGTTTTTTGGCAATAATGTATACTATATAAATAAAAGTAAATATTTCTTTAAACTGTTATTGAGGTACAAAATAATGGCTGTAAAATTTCAGGGAAAATATCTGGAAGGCTTTGTAAAGCCTTACGAATTTGATAATGTAAGCAAAGAGATTGAGTTGTGCCACGATATCCTGCATCAGAAATCCGGTGCGGGCAATGATTATTTGGGCTGGCTCAATCTTCCTTTTGATTATGACAAGGCAGAATTTGAACAGATTAAAAAATCTGCAGAAAAAATCAGAAATGACAGTGAAGTTCTGGTTGTTATCGGTATCGGCGGCTCCTATCTTGGTGCAAGAGCAGCAATTGAATTTCTTGGCTCACCGTTCTACAACAATCTTGACTCCAACAAACTCAAAATTTACTTTGTAGGCAACAATATTTCAGGTTCTTACCTCAACCATATTCTCAGTCTCTGCAAAGATAAAGAACTTTCTGTTAATGTTATCTCCAAGTCCGGCACAACAACCGAAAGCGCACTGGCTTTCCGTGTGTTCAAGGAACTTATGGAAGAAAAATACGGCAAGGAAGGCGCTAAAGAAAGAATTTACGCAACAACAGACAAAGCTCGCGGCACTCTCAAAAGCCTGTCCGATAAAGAAGGTTATCAGACCTTTGTTATCCCTGACGATGTAGGCGGCAGATTTTCTGTGCTTACAGCAGTTGGTCTTTTGCCAATTGCGGCAGCAGGCTTTGACATTGACAAAATGATGCTTGGCGCACAGAAGGCAAGCGAAGATTTTGCAAAACCGGGTGCTGACAACGACTGTTACAAATATGCAGCAGCACGCAATATTCTCTACCGCAAAGGCAAAGCAATTGAGCTTATGGCTTGCTACGAACCAAACTGGCAGATGATGAACGAATGGTACAAACAGCTTTACGGCGAAAGCGAAGGCAAAGACCAGAAAGGCATCTTCCCTGCAAGTGTTATCTTCTCAACAGACCTGCACTCAATGGGTCAGTTTGTACAGGACGGCAGCCGCAACATTTTTGAAACTGTTGTTACATTCAAAAATGCAGGTGAAGACTATTTCGTAAAAGCTGACGAAAACAACTTTGACGGTCTCAACTTCCTTGCAAACCAGCCAATGAGCGAAATCAACAAAAAGGCAATGCAGGGTACTGTGCTTGCACACGTAAGCGGCGGTGTTCCAAACATTGTGCTGGAAGTTGACGCTATGGACGAAGAAAACTTCGGCTACGTTGTTTACTTCTTTGAAAAAGCATGTGCAATCAGCGGCTATATGAACGGCGTTAACCCATTCAATCAGCCGGGTGTTGAAGATTACAAGGTTAATATGTTTGCTCTGCTGGGCAAACCGGGCTATGAAGCTCAGAGAGAAGAACTTCTCAAAAAATTAGGTGAATAATACGCACAACGCGTTAAATATAAGGAGGAATCCCACTATGATTAAATTGATAGTTGGTAATAAAGGTACAGGCAAAACAAAAGTTATGGTTGACATGATCAACGAAAACCTTGCAAAAGTTAAAGGTAACATCGTTTGCATCGAAAAAGGTATGCAGCTTACACACAATGTTCCTGCAAGCGTTCGTCTTATCGATGTTGATGAATACAAAATCAAAGGCTGCAAACGTTTTTACGGCTTCTTTGCAGGCGTATGCGCAAGCAACTACGATATCGAACAGATTTATGTAGACGGCATCCTCAAAGTGCTCGAACACGATATGGAAGACTTTGCAGAACTTCTTGCAAAAATCGAACCACTCACAGCTGACAAAGTTGTTGTGTTCACAGTTTCTGCAGATGTAAGCGAACTTCCTGAAGAAGTTAAAAAATATATCTAATCACAGATACATATTTTGCTAAATGACGGTGCAGTGGGCCATTCGCGTGGTCTGCTGCACTGATTTGTCTAAAAAAGTCCTTAAATATAGCCATTTTTTCCTTGACAAAGTGGACAAAGGTATATATAATATTTAAGTGACCTAAAGAGGTGCTTTATGTTAGTTAATCTCACCAAAGTCTTCCAAGGGGAAGAAAAAGCCAAACAGCTGCAGCTGGAATTTGATTTCAGCCAAGAAGAAATAAGCTGCGACGCAACCTTTGAACAGCCAGTCAAGGCCGAACTTGAACTGCGCAAAGGTAACGGCGAAACGTTTATAAAGCTTAACGTAAAGGCAACTGCTGTGTGCAGCTGCGCAAGATGTTTGAAGCTGTTTAGCAGAGAATTCAATTTCTCTCAGGAATTTGTGGTTACACCGGATATCCTCACACAACCGGACCCCGAAATCCCCGTAAGCAGTGACAACACACTTGACGTAAAACAACTTGTTTATCAGGAACTTTCCCTCGAAATTCCAAATGCACTTGTGTGCAGTGAGGATTGCCAGGGACTGTGCCAGTACTGCGGCAGACCAAAAGAGGAAAACTGCGGCTGTGAAGATAAACAGATTGACCCAAGGTTATTAATATTAAAACAATTATTAAAAGACGATGAATAATCAGAGGAGGTGCTAAAGCATGGCAGTACCAAAGAGAAAAGTTTCAAAAGCTAGAAGAGATAAAAGACGTTCTAACGTATGGAAATTAACTGCACCATCATTTGTAAAATGTGCACAGTGTGGTGAATTAACACTTCCACATAAAGTTTGCAAAAGCTGTGGTTACTACAAAGGCAAAGCTGTAATCAAAAAAGAAGCTTAATCAACAAACAGCAAATGTAAGGGCAGGACGAAAGTCCCGCCCTTTTTTATTGCCGCAACGGTTGTTGTGGCAACGGCATTTAAATGCAGTTTATTCTGTGGGCGAACTTTGTTCGCCCCTTTGTTTTGAACAGTAATGTCCCCAAATACAATAATATTCACATATTTTTATGGAATTTATTGTTTTTTTATGATAAAATAATAAATTAGAAAATTATGCGCAAAAGTGAAAACAGGGTTTTGTGTGTATAAAAGGAGGTTAAAATGGCAGTACAGATAAAAGGTGTGGAAAAGTCATCCCTTGCCCAGTGTTTTGGCATTGCGGCAGGTGACACACTTGTAAAAATCAATGGTGAAGAAATCAACGATATGCTTGATCTGCAGTTTTATCAGGCCAGCAAAAACCTCAATATTGAACTTTTGTCTGAAAACGGTGAACCAAAAACCGTACAGATAAATGATAAAGATGAATACGATACACTTGGGCTGGAGTTTGAAACCTATCTTATAGACAAACACCACCACTGCAAAAACAAATGTATGTTCTGTTTTATCGACCAGCTGCCAAAAGGTCTCAGAGAGCCTTTGTATTTCAAGGATGATGACGAAAGACTGTCATTTCTTTTCGGCAACTATGTAACACTGACAAATCTCACCCAAAAGGAATTTGACCGCATCAAAAAGGTGCGTATTTCTCCGATAAATGTGTCTGTTCACACAACCAATCCTGAGCTGCGTGTGCAGATGATGAAAAACCCCCGTGCCTGCGAAATTATGGACAGGATGCAGGAATTTGCAGCGGCTGACATCAAAATGAACTGCCAGATTGTGCTGTGCAAAGGTGTAAACGACGGGGAAGAACTCAAAAGAACCATCCGCGACCTGCAGTCGCTTTATCCTCAGGTACAAAGTGTTTCCATTGTGCCAATCGGCCTTACACGTTACCGCGACGGCCTGGCAAAAGCCGAAACTTTTGACAGCGAGGACGCAAAACAGGTTATCAGCCTTGTGGATGAAGCGACAAAGGAGTTTTATAAAACTCACGGCACAAGACTTATATACGCATCGGACGAATTTTATCTCAATGCGGGGTATGATATCCCGGATGCAGACTATTACGAAGGTTTTCCGCAGATTGAAAACGGTGTTGGTATGGTCCGCACATTTATGGATAATTTTGCCGAGGATATGGAATACAACGAAACCGCAAGGGAAAACGTTGCGGTGGATATAGCAACGGGCGAAAGCTTTTATCCTGTACTCAAAGCTGTTGCCGGCAAGGCAATGGAAAAGTACGGTGACAAAGTTAAAATATATGTACACAAGGTTAAAAATGAGTTTTTCGGCGGCAATGTTTCGGTGACAGGCCTGCTGACAGGCACCGACCTTGTAAAACAACTCAAAGGCAATCTCAAAACCGACAGACTTTGTCTGTGCAAGGATGTGCTCAGTGACAATGCTGATATCTTCCTTGATGATATGACAGTGCCTCAGCTGGAAAGTCAGCTTGGCACAAACGTGGAATTTTACAGCTGTGACGGCTATGATTTGCTGTCCGGCATTCTGAAAGAGGTGTAAAATATGGCAAAACCGATTATTGCAATTGTAGGCCGTCCAAACGTGGGCAAATCTACACTGTTCAATAAAATAGTTGGCCAGCGCATAAGCATTGTTGAAGACACACCGGGTGTAACCCGTGACCGTATCTATGCTGAAGCAACATGGCTTGACAAAGAATTTTTGCTGGTTGATACAGGCGGTATCGAACCACGCGACAACGAAAGCGTGTTCAAGCATATCCGCCAGCAGGCACAGATTGCCATCGACACAGCACAGGTTATTCTGTTTGTAACAGATATCCGCACAGGTGTTACTGCAAATGACTACGATGTTGCAACAATGCTGCTCAAAAGCGGCAAGCCTGTCGTGCTTGTTGTTAACAAATGCGACAGTGTTGGCAAAATCAGTGATGATATCTACGACTTTTATTCACTTGGCCTTGGTGAACCGTTCCCTGTATCTTCGGTACACGGTCACGGCACAGGTGATATCCTTGATGAATGCTTTAAATACATTGATTTTGAAGAAGAAGAAGAGGACAACGACGAAAGAATCCGTGTTGCGGTTATCGGACGTCCTAATGTTGGCAAATC
>JAGBFE010000410.1 GCA_018109965.1 Oscillospiraceae bacterium
CTTGCTACCTACTTTATAAATGACGAAGAGGTTAAATTCAAAGGCAAAAAAGGCAATGACTATATCTATCAGGTAGGCATCGAACCGTCACTGTACAATATTACGGTTGACGGCAGGACAAAGGTAATCAAGGAAATTGAATTCGGCGGCGAAAAGGTTGTGTACACCTACGGTCAGCGTGTGCCGGGACAGGATCTGTTGGATGCGTGGACCAACGGAGGTCTCAAGGCAATCACAGTATATGCCGACCTTTATGACGGCGGACAGATGCAGCATCTGGAACGCACATTCTATATTCCGCTCAATTGGGAACTTGAAGTTTCCAGCCTTGGCGGCGACATAAACGTATATCTCAACAAAAACTACACCGAACCATACATCTATCCCGGCGACGGTGTAAGCTGTGACATCTATGTTACAAATGCAATGGGATAATTTTCACCTTTAAAGGCGGTGAAGCAATGAAAACTGCAAAAATTTTAAAGATGATACGGATTGTACTGCTTGTGGCAGTAATAATTTTAGCGGGGGTTGCCATGTTTTTTAAACTGTTTGCAAAAAAACACATACTTGACGGACCGGGAATGATAAACACCCGTGAGGGCGAGCTGACAGGGCTGTACTATTGCTGCGGTGGCGGTATGGACGGGGAATACACAATGTACCGGCTGACAGAACAGGCCGACAGAACTGTGCTGCTTGAGTACGAATATACCCCGCCCCTTGTGCACGAAACAACGGTAAGCGAAAGCTGTGTACTGCCGGAAGGCACTCTGGACCCGTTCCGCCTTATATGCCGTGACACACGGTGCCTTATCGACGCGGTCTACGGTAAAGAGCGAAAAGTAAAGCTGCTTGATGCCCCGTCAGCCAATATAACCTTTTATCTTGGCAATGACAAAGTACGCATGCACGACAGCTATGATTATCCCGAAAACTGCAATGGCGTGTTCAGCGATGTGGTAACACAGCTGGAACAGCTGCTTGAAACCGCACAGCAGTAATTTCAGTATTTATAAACGCATAATTTAATACATTACAATTACGAAAGGAGAAAAACTATGGCTCTTTTTGACAATCTTAAACGACAGGCGGAACGCAAGCTGAAACAGGCTGCACAGGATGCTTTGAAACAGGGGGTAAACAAAGCCGTGACAAACCTTGGCAATAAAAGCGAAAAAATTGTGATTGGTCAGCTGCCCCAGACAGTTGAAGAATTCAGGGCACTGCCCCAGGCGGATATGTCCACACCGTTTAAAACAGCAGCACTGACTGTTGTTGCACTTTGCTTTTACCCAAAGGACAGACAGCTTTGCTTTGATATGCTGACCTACCTCAAAGGTCCGGCAGGACTGAGCGGCATGGACAAACAGTTTATCAACGACAGATTTATAGACAAAGACTATGTGCCTCGCAGCTATTTTGAGGGTGCAAAGCCTGAAAACGACTATCAGCCTGCAGTACCATATACAGTCACAGTCAGCGAAAATCCTTACTCCTATCAGAACGAGGGCTATGCAACACTGTACATAAAATCCGGCGGTGCCGACAGTGCACGTCAGGTACAGATGAGAAAAGCCAAGGACGGCAAATGGTATCTGTGGGAACAGTTCCTTTTGTCCGATATCCGCAAACCGGAAAGCGCAGACCCATGGGCATAAGCAGATTAAAAAACTTGCAGATAAAATCTCAGGAGGTATAATATGAGAAAATTTATTATTGATACTGATACAGGCAGTGATGATGCTTCCGCCATTATGATGGCAGTTGCTTCCCCTGATGTTGAAATTTTGGGCATAACAACACTTGCAGGCAATATCTCTCTTGAGCAGGCAACCAAAAATGCCCTGCAGACACTTGAAGTGTGCGGTGAAGATATAAAGGTGTATCCGGGTGCCGCATCACCAATCCGCCGTCCTCTTGTTATGGCAGACGGTGTACACGGCAAGGATGGTATGGGTGACCAGAATCTTATTCACCCTAAAGGAACAGCCGAAACAAAACACGCTGTAGATTTTATTGTGGAAACAGCACGCAAATATCCGGGCGAAGTGGAAATTGTCGCACTTGGCCCTGCAACCAATATTGCCCTTGCGATTATGAAGGACCGCGAAGCCATGAAGATGGTAAAACATATATGGTCTATGGGTACAGCAGGCTTTGGCCCCGGCAACTCATCCCCTGTTGCGGAATTCAATGTTTATGTTGATGCCGACAGCTATGCTGTAATGCTGGACAGCGGCATTCCAATTACAATCATAGGTTTTGACCTCTGTCTTGGGCCTGCTGCGCTTAACAAGGAAGATCTTGACGAATTGGCAAACGGCACCGTTATGTCTAAATTTGCAGTGGACTGCACAAAAGCACTTTTATCCTACAACCTTAACAATAGAGGGCAGCATATTGTTGATCTGCCTGACGCTGTGGCTATGGGTGTTGCATTGTGGGATGATATTGTTGTAAACTCCCTTTCCGCATATTGCTATTGCTGCACAATGGAAGAACCTGCTTATGGTCAGGTCATTATATATGATGTGAATGCACCGCTTTCTATCGACTATAAAGTTCCTGATGCAAACAGTACAGTTGTAAGAACTGTTGATTATCAGTTGTTTAAAAACAGGCTTAAGGAATCACTGCTTGTTGAAAAATAATTTTATATATGAATTTTTTAAGATGGTATAATATGAATTTATTTACGCTTACAAGAGGCAGCGTAGTGTTTGCGGCAGCTTTTATCGCAGTTGTATTTGTATCTATCGCTTTGTTTGTCAGTTGTACAGGTAAAAGTGCTGCCGAGAGTATGGCGGATATCCCGGCGGGTACAATGCTTGTGGATTATTACCAAAGTACATCGGCAATTGAAAATGACGAGTATTGTGAACTGGTGATATACACCACCGAAAGCGCCGACACGGTTAAGCTGTGCCTTTTCACCCGTGACAGTGCAGACACCGATGAAATATGCACCACATACCTTGTGCCATACAAAGCGGCACAGGACTGTTTTGATATTATAAATAAGCACCGTCTTGAAAGCTGGGACAGCATGAAAGACACCACAGGCCTTGACGGCGCGCTGACGGTGTGCAAATTTTATTCAGGCGGCAGCTATATCCGTGTTTCCACCGAAAAAATGCCGCCCGACGGAGACAAAATACTGGACAGCATCAGCGATGTGATGCAGGCATATGCCACTGCTGACTGCGCTGTTCCAGACAGCAGTGAAACCGAGGTGGTTATGTAATGATTAAAAGATTATTATACATTTGTCTGCTGACAGTTTTTGCTTTTTGCATTACCGCCTGCACTGACAGTGTTGAAACTGACAGCACTGATGGCATTCCCGACCGTGCAAACCCGTCTGTTTCCGAGACAGAATCACATAGTGAGCCCGCAGACCGATACACCGTGGTTTTTGATGAAAATGAAACCTTTGACAGTGAAACCGAACGCATTGCAGCATCCCACATTGACCCGTACATAAAGCAGGCAGTTAAGCTGATGAACACCGTGCGGGCGGACAAATACCTTTACAATGTCAGCAGTTGTGACTATGCCGCACGGCCAAAGGAACGGGACAAAATAAAAGACCCCGTTGCGGTGCAGATGTACGATATAATGTTGGATAAAATCTCAAACTTTGAAGACTACCGCTTTGACAACAGTTTTGCACCGGGAGACCTTTTTTATCCCGCGGTGACGGCAAACGATGCTTTGCGCATTGACCAGCCCTATCTGATGCTGTACTGTGATATGGCTATAGAGGGCAATGTTTACAGTTCTTCATATTATCTGCCAGGCAAGTGGCTTGATGAC
>JAGBFE010000411.1 GCA_018109965.1 Oscillospiraceae bacterium
TCTCGTCTATACGCGCAAGAAATTCCGGACGGAGGAAGCTGTTGAGAGCACGCATTGTTTTTGCCTTTGTCATATCTGTGCGTGTCTTGTTGAAACCTGTTTCGTTCATTGTATCGGTGGAGCCTGCGTTGGAGGTCATAGCGATAACAGTGTTCTCAAAGTTTACCGTTCTGCCGTGAGCATCGTTGATTTTGCCCTCGTCAAGAATCTGCAGCAGAATGTTCATAACATCAGGGTGTGCTTTTTCGATTTCGTCAAAGAGCACCACGCTGTATGGTTTTCTGCGCACCTTTTCTGTAAGCTGACCTGCTTCGTCATAGCCCACATAGCCCGGAGGTGAACCGATAAGGCGGGACACCGCGTGCTTTTCCATAAATTCCGACATATCGAAACGGATTAGCGGATCTACTGTATCAAAGAGGTTCTGTGCCAGCTGTTTTACCAGTTCTGTTTTGCCGACACCTGTCGGACCTACAAAGAGGAAGCTTGCAGGTCGGTTGCGGCCGCTGATGCCTGCACGGTTGCGTTTTACTGCCTTTGCAACAAGGCTTACAGCTTCGTCCTGACCGATAACTGCAGCTTTCAGCTTATCTTCAAGACCCTGAATTTTATCGTATTCTGTCTCCTTGATTTTAACAGCGCTGATACCGGTCCACAGTTCAATAACCCTTGCAAGGTCATCCACTCCCACTGTAATGCCGTTTACGCTGTCGTTAAGACGGTTGACTGTGGCTTCACACTGGTAGTATTCCTGCTTGAGGTTTGCCATCTTCTCATAGTCGATGGCATCTGTTGTGGCATTTTCCATATCGTCCAGTTCTTCCTTGAGTTCAGCCATACGGTCCTTTGCACAGAGCCATTCGCTGATTTCAGGATGTGCCAGACTGCAGCATGCACAGGCTTCGTCCAGCAGGTCGATTGCCTTGTCAGGCAGGAAACGGTCGGTTATATATTTTTCACTGAGGCGCACAGTCATATCCACAATATTCTGCGGAACAGAAACATGGTGGTATTCTTCGTAGTACTGTTTGATGCCTGTGATGATATCGATTGTGTCGCTGATGGAGGGTTCTTCCACCTTTACAGGCTGGAAACGGCGTTCCAGTGCGGAGTCCTTTTCGATAAATTTGCGGTATTCGGCAAATGTTGTTGCACCGATAACCTGAATTTCACCGCGGGAAAGCGCAGGTTTTAAAATATTGCCTGCATTGAGTGCACCTTCAGATCCGCCTGCATCTACGATTGTGTGAATTTCGTCAATAAAAAGAATAATATTGCCGCTGGCTTTAACTTCGCTGATAAGACTTTTTACCCTTGCTTCAAACTGACCGCGGAACTGTGTGCCTGCAACAAGGTTTGTCATATTTACAAGATAGATTTCCTTGTTTTTCAGGCGCTGCGGTACTTCTCCGCGCACAATGCGCAAAGCGATGCCTTCTGCAATGGCGGTTTTACCAACACCTGCTTCACCGATAAGACAAGGATTGTTTTTCTGGCGGCGGGACAAAATCTGGATTGTGCGGTAAATTTCTTTATCGCGGCCGATAATATTGTCAAGCTTGCCGTTTTTTGCCTTGTCTGTCAGATTTTCGCAGTACTGGTCAAGGAATTTGCGTTTCGGGCCTTTTTTGTGGTTGCGCGGGTCAAGTTTGTCTTTTGGGTCAACTTCGCCTCGCTGTTTGTCATCACCGCGGGTGTATGGCATTGTGGATGAACCGCCGGCTTCAAATTCACCGTCATATTCATCATCCTCATCACTGCCGCCTGTAAAGCCTTTGAGCATATTTGCAATGTTGAACATATCGGCATTGCCGTCATTTGCTTCCATAAAGCTTTCCATCTGTTCTTCCATTGCCTGCAAATCCTTGTCGCTTATGCCCATCTGTTTAAGCATATCATCA
>JAGBFE010000412.1 GCA_018109965.1 Oscillospiraceae bacterium
AACATATACAGGTGTGTTTGGTGATATCCGCAATTTGTTTGCACAGACACAGGATGCAAAAATGCGTGGATATCAGCCTGGCAGATTTTCATTTAACGTAAAAGGCGGGCGTTGTGAAGCCTGTGAAGGTGATGGTATCATCGAAATTGAAATGCACTTTTTGCCGGATATATATGTGCCTTGTGAGGTATGTAAGGGCAAACGCTACAACCGCGAAACACTTGAAGTTAAATATAAGGGCAAAAACATCAGCGATGTGCTTGAAATGACGGTTGAACAGGCTATGGCATTCTTTGAAAATCAGCCAAAAATCTACCGCAAAATCAAAACTTTGTATGATGTAGGTCTGGGTTATATCAAGCTTGGTCAGAGTGCAACAACACTTTCAGGCGGCGAAGCACAGCGTGTAAAGCTTGCCTTGGAACTTTCAAAAGTTCAGACAGGTAACACTTTGTATATTCTTGACGAACCTACAACAGGTCTCCATACAGCAGATGTACACAAACTTATCGAAGTTCTGCAGAAACTTGTTGATGCAGGCAACACCGTTGTTGTTATCGAGCATAACCTTGACCTTATCAAAGTATGTGACCATATCATTGATATCGGTCCAGAAGGCGGGGACAAAGGCGGTATGATTGTTGCTGAAGGCACACCAAAACAGGTTAGTCAGAATGAAAATTCATACACAGGTATGTTTTTGAAAAAATATTTTGAGGAGGTATAATGTGAACTACACAGAAAAGTTGCACAAACTGATTGATACAAAGTTTGAACATATACCTCTTGTAAATGTACAGACTTTTGGCTGTGTCCAGAATGAAAATGACTCGGAAAAAATACGGGGCATACTTGCACAGTCGGGTTATGGTATAAGTGACAGCTTTGAAAACAGTGATGTTGTTATCTTCAATACCTGCGCTATCCGTGAAAATGCTGAACTTAAAATTTTTGGCAATATCGGCAAACTGAAGGCTTTGAAATCAGAAAATCCCGATATGATTGTGGCAGTGTGCGGATGTATGGTAATGCAGCCGCATATTGTGGAAAAAATCAAAAAATCATATCCGTTTGTAGATATTGTTTTTGGGGTTAATTCCATTGAAGAATTACCATATATAGTGTATAATTGGTATGTTGACAACAAAAGACAGGTTTCTGACCCTGTTGTAAAAACAGATATAGTGGAAGATATTCCTGTATACCGTCAAAGCAAATCAAAAGCTACAATTTCCATAATGTATGGCTGTGACAATTTCTGTTCATACTGCATTGTACCTTATGTGCGCGGCAGGGAAAGAAGCCGTGAACCGCAGAATATTCTTCGTGAATTTACACAGCTTATAAATGAAGGATACAAGGATATTACTTTGCTTGGACAAAATGTTGACAGCTATGGCAAAAATCTGGATCCACAGATTGATTTTGCGGATTTGCTCAATATGCTTTGCAAAGTTGAAGGGGATTATGTACTGCACTTTATGTCCAGTCACCCTAAAGATATCAACAAAAAGGTAATTGATACAATCAGGGATAATCCGCAGATATCCCGTCAGATTCATCTGCCTGTACAATCGGGCAGCAACAGAATTTTATCACTTATGAACCGCAGATATACTGTTGAACAGTATAAAGAGATAATCGATTATGCAAAACAGCAGATACCTGATGTTGGATTTTCCAGTGATATTATTGTAGGTTTTCCTGGTGAAACATATGAAGAATATCTTGAAACGGAAAACCTTGTAAAGGAAATAAATTTTACACAGCTTTTTACATTTATCTATTCAAAACGAAATGGTACAAAAGCAGCAACTTTGGAAGACAATACACCGCACAGTGAAAAGGCGGAACGTTTGAACCGTCTTATCAAAATTCAGCAGGATATTTTTTTCAGATATCTGCAGAGCTTTGAAGGCAAAATAGTGCGCGCCTTGGTTGAGGAAATAAAACCCGACGGCTATTCTGCACGTATGGCAAACACTTTGGTTGTTCATTTCAAAACAGATAAAGCAGAGTTGATGGACAAATTTGTTGATTTAAAAATTACAGGTAAAAAAGGTACTGTGTTGACAGCAGAACTTTTATAATAAAATAATTAAAAAAAGAGGATATAAAAATGGCATTTGATTTTATTACTGAACTTAAAAAACTTTGTGTACAGCTTCAGAAAGAAGATGTAGCAGTATATTTTGAACAGGCTAAAAAAATGAACGATATGGACCAGGAACTTCAGGAACTTATCGGAAAATTCAACCTTGCAAGATTCAATTACAACATCGAAGCCAACAAACAGGAAGGCAGCGATGAAAAAGTAATTGCAGAATACGAAAAAGAAATCAACGAGCTTTACACACAGATTATGGAAAATGACAGCATGGTTGCATACAGCGAAGCAAAAGCAGACGTTGACAGACTTATGCAGCACGCACAGGCTATTCTTACATGCGTTTTCAATGGCGGAGACCCTATGCTTGTTGAACTTCCTGATGAAGGCTGTACAGGCAGCTGCTCTACATGTTCAGGTTGTCACTAATTATTGATATTTAAACTTTTAATTTTTAGAAGGACGGTTAAAACTGTGGCTAAATTATCACCGATGATGCAGCAATACTTTGAAATAAAAAACAGGCATAAAGACCATATTCTGTTTTTCCGTTTGGGTGACTTTTATGAGATGTTCTTTGATGATGCAATTCTGGCATCAAAGGAACTGGAACTCACCCTTACAGGCCGTGACTGTGGTCAGGAAGAACGTGCGCCTATGTGCGGTATTCCTTATCACAGCAGCGAAGCGTATATTCAGCGTTTGCTGGAAAAAGGATACAAGGTTGCTATATGTGAACAGACAGAACAGCCACAAAAGGGCAAAACTCTTGTTAACCGAGATGTTATCAGAGTTGTTACTCCGGGTACAATTCTGGAAAACAGTATGCTGAGCGAGGATAAAAACAACTATATCGCCAGCATATTTATAGATAAAAATGATAAATTTCATTTTTGCTTCTGTGATATTTCCACCGGCAATATGCATACAACTGCAATTGCCGGAGATAATCTGCAGAATAATGTTCAGTCGGAACTGTTTAAATATAAACCAAGCGAAATTATTATAAACAGCAGAATTCTTGATTTCAGATGGCTTACAGAATACATAAAAAATATTCTCAAATGTCCTGTTGAACTTAAAAGTGATGATGACTACAACAGTGTCACTGCAACAGAAAAGGTTAAAGGATATTTTGCCGGCAATAATTTTGACAGCGAAATGACATTTGCCATCTGGCAGCTTGTTGATTATCTTGAAGCAACACAGAAGGTTGGCATTGAAAATATTTCTCAGGTTGAAGCATATGAACAGAACAGTTTTATGAAACTGTCCTACACAACAACTTCAAACCTTGAACTGTTCGAAACTATCCGCAGCAAAGAGAAAAAAGGCAGTTTGCTGTGGGTGCTTGATAATACAAAAACGTCCTTTGGCAAGCGAATGATGCGTCAGGTGATTGCATCTCCGCTTATGGACAAAGCTGCTATTGATGCCCGTCTTGACTGTGTTGAATTTCTCAACAAAAACATTGTTACACGAATGGAAATCCAGAATCTGCTCAAAGGCATTCAGGATATGGAACGTCTTTGTTCCCGTGCATCCTTCGGCAATGCAAGCCCAAGAGATGTTTTTTCGCTTTCTTCATCTTTAAAAAATCTTTTGCCGCTTAAAAATCTGTTGGCAAAATGTGAAAACGCTCTCATATGCTCACTTAACAATGACATTAACCCGCTGCGTGAACTTTGCGATGTTCTTGACAGGGCTATTATCGAAAACCCGCCTGCACTTATAAAAGACGGCGGTATGATAAAAGACGGTTACAATGACGAAATTGACCGTCTGCGCAATCTTGTAAACAACAGCATGGGTATTCTTGCTGATATTGAACACAGGCTCAAGGAAGAAACAGGCATTCCAAAACTTAAAATAGGATACAATCGTGTTTTCGGTTATTATATTGAGGTTACACGTTCTTATCTTGATATGGTTCCGCCTACATTTTTCCGCAAACAGACACTTGCGGGGGCTGAACGTTTTATCACTGAAGAGCTTAAAAATCTTGAACAGGAGATTCTTTCTGCAAGCGACAGGCTGCTTGCATTGGAAAAAGAGCTGTTCAATGATTTGCTGCGACAGATAAGCAGTAATTCGAAAGAAATACTTTCAACAACAAAGGCGTTGGCTTATATTGATGTGCTTGCTTCATTCTCGGAAGTAAGCATCAAAAACAACTATGTGAAACCGGTAATCACAACAGGGGATGAAACAAAAATTACAGATGGACGTCATCCTGTGGTTGAAGCGATGCTTAAAGACGAAATATTTATTCCAAACGACACCTTGCTTGACTGCAACAGAAATCGTGTAAGCATCATTACAGGACCTAATATGGCGGGTAAATCCACATACATGCGTCAGGTTGCAATTATTACTGTTATGGCACAGATTGGCTGTTTTGTACCTGCAAGGGCTGCAACGGTGTCTATTGCTGATGCAATATTTACCCGCGTTGGCGCATCGGATGATTTGTCCAGCGGTCGTTCTACATTTATGGTAGAAATGACCGAGGTGAGTGAAATACTTAAAAATGCAACAGGCAGAAGTCTGGTTATTCTGGATGAAATCGGACGTGGTACTTCTACCTTTGACGGTATGAGTATTGCTAAAGCCGTTGTTGAGTATATTTATGATAAAAACAACAATCTTGGCTGCAAGACACTGTTTGCTACACATTATCATGAGCTTACTGATATGGAAGCTGAATTCCCGGGTGTGGTAAACTACAATATTGCAGTAAAAAAACGCGGGGATGAAATTACATTCCTTCGCAAAATTGTAAAAGGCGGTGCTGATGACAGTTTTGGTGTTCAGGTTGCAAAGCTGGCAGGTGTGCCTGATGCAGTTATCGAGCGTGCAAAGGTTATTCTTGCAGAGCTTGAAGAAAATGCACGCAGAGAAAAAATGGCGGTGAGACAGCTTTCTTTTGAGGATGCAATACCAATGCTTATGGAAGAAAGAGAAAAGGAAGTGCCGTCAGAAATTATAAAGGAACTTGAAAAAGTTGATGTAAATGTTCTAACACCTATTGAGGCGCTGAACATATTGAATAAACTTAAATCACTTATTTAAAGGAGAATTTTATGGCAGTAATCAATGTTCTGGACAAACATACCGCAGAACTTATCGCTGCAGGTGAAGTGGTTGAAAAACCTGCTTCGGTTGTAAAGGAACTGGTGGAAAACTCCATAGATGCCGGTGCAAAGAATATTGTTGTAGATATTGAAAACGGCGGCATCAAAAAAATATTGGTTCAGGACGATGGCTCTGGTATTGACAGTGAATATGTATCCACAGCCTTTATTCGTCATGCCACAAGTAAAATTTCTCAAAAAGAAGACCTGGACAGCATTGCAAGCCTTGGTTTCCGCGGTGAAGCTTTGGCTTCCATTGCGAGTGTTGCAAGAGTAACACTTATTACAAAAACAGAACAGCAGGATTTTGCTGTTGAATATGTTATTGAAGGCGGAGAAGAAAAAAGTGTAGAAATCAAACCTTTTGTAAATGGCACAAGATTTATTGTCAGAGACTTGTTTTACAATACTCCCGCCAGAATGAAATTTCTTAAAAAGGATTCCACCGAAGCAAGTTACATCAACGAGATTATTACAAATCTTGCACTTGCTCATCCAGAAATTTCATTTACTTTCAAAAAAGATGGCAAAGAAGTTTTTACAACTGCAGGGGACGGAAACCTGAAAAATGCAATAGCCTGCATTTTTACTGCAGCTTTTGCCAATGAAATATGCAGTGTAGACTACAGTGATGATAAATACTCTGTAACAGGTTTTACAACTTATCCTCATTATTCAAGACAAAGCCGCAATATGCAGTTTGTGTTTATTAACGGTCGTTACGTTAAAAACAAAACTATACTTGCCGCAGTAGAAAATGCTTACAAAGGTACAGTTATGGTCGGCAAATTCCCGGGGTATGTGCTGAATGTAAGTATGCCTTATGAATGTGTGGATGTTAATGTTCATCCTGCTAAAACCGAGGTTCGTTTTGCAAACGACAACGAGGTGTTTACAACTGTTTACAGAGCAATCAAAAATGCCCTGACAGATAACACTGATATAAAACAGATAAATCTGAATAACACACAGCAGACAAAGTTTTTTGTTGATAAAGAAACTATCAAACAGCAGTCTTTTGCTGATGTAAAATTGCCGATTCAGAATAACAGTGCTGAATTAAAAATCAATCTGACAAACAAAGAGACTTTTAAAACAGTTTCGGCACAGGAATTTAAGGAAAATTATGTAAATACCGAAAACATTGTTAGAAGTGACAGCAGTTTTACTCCATATACACCATCCGGTTCAAGCTATTCTTCAAAAAAGAAAGATTTGTTTATACCATATGAAGAACCTGATAAGCCGCAGAATAATACAGTAAATAGTGTTGTTGTGAATTATAAAGCAACAGATACGACAGAAAATAATAATGCACCGCAGAATATTACAGAATCATCCACAGATGTTTTGTATGATATTAAGGTGGTTGGTGAAATTTTCAACACATATATTCTGTGTCAGACCGATACAAGCCTTGTAATTATAGACAAGCATGCAGCACACGAGAGACTGCTGTACGAAAAATTTAAGAAAACACAGAACAACGATAACCAGATGTTGTTGTCCCCAATCGGTGTAAATCTTTCTGCAAAAGAAAAAGAAGCGGTGCTTTACAATATACAGCTTCTTGAAGAAAGCGGTTTTATTATTGAGGATATGGATATTGGCGGCGTTATGGTACGTGCAGTACCAATGAATATAAGTTGTGACAATCCGCAAAGTCTTATTGAAGAAATTGCCCATAATCTTGCCGAAGGTGACGGCAGCACTATGACTGAAAAACAGGAATGGATTTATCATTCTGTTGCATGCCGCAGTGCAATAAAAGCGGGGGACAAGGCGACGGAATATGAGCTCAAATGTCTTGTTACGGATATTCTTGAGCAAAAAATACCATTATACTGCCCACATGGCAGACCTGTTATTATTTCTCTTACACAAAAGGAGATTGAAAAACAATTTGGAAGAGCGTAAAAAAATAATTGTTATATGCGGACCAACTGCCAGTGGCAAAACCGGGCTTTCGCTTATATTGGCAAAACAGTTTGGCGGGGAGATAATTTCTGCTGATTCAATGCAGGTTTACAAAAAACTTGATGTGGGAACAGCAAAAGCTACTGCAGAAGAACAGGCACAAGCACCACATCATCTGGTTGATTTTCTGGAGCCCTGCGAGCCATATAATGTTGAAATATTTACCCGTCTTGCAAAACAGAAAATAGAAGAAATATCACAAAGAGGAAATATCCCGATAATTGCAGGCGGCACAGGGTTATACATAGAAAGTCTTGTAAATGGAATAACCTTTACAGAACAGACTGCCGATAAAACTGTACGTGAAAATCTGGAAAAACAGCTTGCAGAGTTCGGAAAAGAAGTTTTATATGAACAGCTTGTAAAAATTGACCCTGAATATGCTGTTACAGTGCATCCCAACAACGCTGTGAGGGTTATGCGGGCATTGGAAATATATTACTCTACAGGTGTCACAATGACACAGCAGATTGCTGCCTCAAGACCTGCTGATAAACCTTATGATGTGCTTTTTATTGCAACGGGTTTTGCAGACAGGGCAAAACTTTATGATAATATCAACAAACGTGTGGATATTATGGTGCAGAATAATGTTATTGAAGAAGCAAAATATGTTTATGACAACAGGGATGTTTTTGTTAATTCTGCAGCAGCAATAGGATATAAAGAGTTTTTTCCTTATTTTGAAGGGGTACAGACTCTTGAAGAATGCATAGAAACCTTGAAAACTGCTTCGCGCCATTATGCAAAACGGCAGCTTACCTGGTTTAACCGAATGGATGATATAAACTGGCTGTTTGTAGACGGCGAAACTGATTACAAACTCAAGGCAATTGAGTTGGCACAAAATTTTTTAAATGGAAACTGATAAATGGACCAGCACAGAACAAAACGAAAAAGAAAACGTAATATATTCTGGCCGATATTGATAAGCATCTGCTTGTTAATATATTTTGCTATGCAATGGTATCTCATCAACCGAAATAAAATTGAAACGGTAAAAGCTACCGAAGGTTTTATCAATGACAGCATCATGTCAATGGGGATTATTTGCCGTGATGAAACAATAATGCAGGAAGTTTCGGCGGGAAATTATTATTATGCAGTGGAAAACGGGGACAGAGTTTCCAGCGGTATGCTTATAGGTGAAGTTTATCCGTCTGAAAAAGATATAGACCTGATATATCAGTCTCAGTACATTTCGCAGCAGATTGAAAAACTGGAAGAAGCACAGAACTTTATGTCCTCGGTTAATGTTGACATTTCTATTACCCGACGACAGTTAAGCAATGATATGGTTGAATTTTCGAGAGACTTGTCTGCAGGAAAATTTAACGACTCATATGAAGATGCAATGAATATTGTGCTGCAGCTTAATAAAATCAATGTGGCGATGGGGCGAGATGGTGATATTGAAGGAACAAAACAGTCACTTGCTGAATTAAATACTGCTGTAAAATCGCAGATATCTCAGCCGGTACAGACAATATACAGTCCTGTGTCAGGCTATTTTATGAATGTTATTGACGGTTATGAGGATATCGCAACAGTTGAAAATTTTGAAAATATGTCCTATCAGGAAGGTGCGGATATACTGACTAATTCCATTGACCAGATATCTTCGGCACAGTATGGTAAAATTATTACCGATTACAAATGGCAGTTATGTACTTATGTAACTACTCTTCAGGCTGAAAAGCTGTATGAAGGACAAAAGGTAAGGCTTTCCATTGATATTGATGAGCAGGAATATCAGACAGTGACAGTTGAAAAACTTGTCCCTAAAGGTGATATGGTCTTGGTAATATTGAAAGCATCCACCATTGGTAAGGATTCTGTTTCGGCAAGGGTAGTTGAAAGTGAAATTCTTTTTTCACAGTACCGAGGTATAAAAATTCCAAAATCTGCAATCAGAATTGTAAATGGTGAAATGGGCGTTTATGTAAAATTTTCAAAACTGGTGCAGTTTAAAAAAATAAAACCGATTTATCAGGATGAAAATTATGTTGTTCTTCCAATTGACAATGATGAGAACAATGAAGTTGATTTGTATGATGAAATAATAGTCAAAGGAGTTAATCTGTACGATGGAAAATATTTGTAATATAAAAGAAAATGTTGATATCATCAGATATGAAATTGGTGAAACCTGTGCAAAGATAGGCAGAAACCCTGATGAGGTATTGCTTATGGGTGTTTCCAAAACAAAGACAGCACAGGATGTTGAAGCTGCTATCAAAGCAGGTATAACACTGTTTGGTGAAAACAGAGTTCAGGAACTTGTGCAGAAAGCAGATATGTTCCAAAAATATAATGTACCTTGTCATATTATCGGAAATCTTCAGACAAACAAAGTAAAATATCTTCCGCCATTGACAAACTGTATTCAGAGTGTGGACAGCCTTAAACTTGCAAAGGAAATAGATAAGCAGTATCTCAAGGCGGGACAGATTGCTGATGTGCTTGTTGAGGTTAATATCGGTGAGGAAGAAAGCAAGGGCGGAATTCAGCTGGAAACAGCATATGAATTTATACACGAAATTTCTGAATTTAAAGGAATAAAAGTAAAAGGACTTATGTGTGTACCGCCAATTTGTGACGGAGATTTGGTCAGAAAGTATTTTGCCCAAATGTATCAGTTATTTGTTGACATACAGTCTAAAAATGTAGATAATGTTAATATGGATATTCTATCTATGGGTATGTCTGACGACTATAAATATGCTATTATGGAAGGCAGCAACCTTGTAAGAGTAGGTTCAAAAATTTTCGGAAGAAGAAATTATAATATATAGGAGGCTAAAATGGGAGTTTTTGATAAAATTAAAAACGCTTTTGGCGTAGATGACGAAGATTACGATGATGATTTTGAATATGAAGAAGAGGAAGAAGTGGTTGAAAATACCGTAAAACCTGACTTTTCTCAGATAAAAAAAGAAAAAAATATTTCTCTTAATACAGTAGCACCTGTTCCAGCCTCAGCTGCAGCAGCTTCACAGCTTCAGGTTGTGCTTGTTAAACCGGAAAAATTTGACGATGCAAGCAGCATTGCTGACAGTCTCAATGCAAAGAAAACTGTAGTTCTCAACCTTGAAGCAACAAGCAAAGAAGTTTCCAGAAGACTTGTGGACTTTTTGTCAGGTGTTGCATATGCAAACAACGGTCAGATTAAAAAGATTGCAAACTCAACATTTATCATTACTCCATTCAATGTGGATGTATCAGGTATCGGTTTGCTTGAAGAAATCGACACAACAACAATCTATTGATTATGCGTGGATATATTCCGCCACAGAACAGTGACGAAAATGTTTTTGTAAAAAAAGCTGAACATATTCTTAGCCTTGCAGACGGCTTGCAAAAAGTGCAGTATACATTGTTTATGGATATGCGTCAGCAGCAGCTTTTTGCTGCACAGGCGAATAAATTTCCCGATATATGTACAGAATTTCTTTGCGGATATGATGGAGACGGGGAACGCAGGCTGGCAGTGGTATATCCTGAATATTCTGATATGCAATATACAGTTTCTCCAATTGTTGTTCTCAAAACCAATCTGAATGATAAAAATGTTTCCCACAAAGATTTTCTTGGGGCCGCTATGGCCCTTAAAATCAAAAGAGAATATATGGGTGATATTCTGATAAAAGACAATCAGGCGTTTATGATTTGTCACAAAAATGTTGCCGATATTCTTATTGATGAACTTCACAGTGCAGGGAAAAGCAGTGTGAGTTTAGAATACTGGGATGAACCTTTGAGCTTTACAAGAGAATTTATCGAAAACAGAACCGTTACTGTTGCATCTTTACGTGCAGATTCTGTTGTTGCTGCACTTATGAATAAAAGCCGTACAGAAGCAGTAAAACAGATAAAGCAGGGGAATGTAAAAATCAATCA
>JAGBFE010000413.1 GCA_018109965.1 Oscillospiraceae bacterium
CCACCCTTGAAGGTGATGACTACTGGACAGACCCTTTAAAACTGCAAAAGCAGGTTGACTTTTTAAAAAGCAACCCGCAATATATCGGTGTTTCAACCGAGCGCATTATGGCGGATGACAACGGAAAAGAATACCGGTTTTTCACCACTGCTTACGGCAGTGTGAACAGACCAAACACCATAAACAGTTTTCTTGGCGGCGTTACTTTTTCCTACACCGCAACTGTTCACAAAAACATTTTTAAAGACAATGGCGAAAAGTACTATGATTTTGTAACCGCCAACCGTTCCATTGCCGACTTTGCCCTTTGCTGCATTTTGCTCAGCAAAGGGGATGTGTTTGTTCTGCCCGATATTACCTGCGCATACCGCATTGCAGGGGAAACAAAAAAAGAACAGAACTATTCCAGCAAAACTTCCATTGCTAAAAAATATGCCGACAGCCTGCAGGTTGTGACCATTGCAAAAGATTTTTTTGGCAATCGATATCCTTTTGACAGATGTCTTTCGGTCTGGAGTTTTATGCCATTTGTTGAAAGCCTTGGCGCAAAACAGCTGGGTGCATTTTTCTCTGTTTTCAGAAAAATCAGCTTCAAGGCAAAACTGTGGTGCATCGTCACCTGGCCCTGCTATGCTTTACGCATTATTAAATACAAACTCTCCAAAGGAAAATAAATATGAAAAAAATCAGCGTTATCGTTCCCGTTTACAATGCCGAAAAATATATCGGCAAATGCATCGAAAGCATTGTTACACAGACATACACAAACCTTGAAGTCATTCTTGTGGATGACGGTTCCCCTGACAACAGCGGTGCAATCTGTGATGAATGGGCAAAAAAGGACGACCGTATAAAAGTTATTCACAAACAGAACGGCGGTGTATCCTCCGCCCGCAATACAGGCCTTGATGCCGCAATGGGCGACTATATCGCATTTGTAGACAGCGATGACACTGTAAAATCAAACTGGCTCAGCGATCTGATGGAAATAAACAAAGCTTTTGACGCAGACCTTATCACCTTCGGCACCGAAAAAATCATGGATGGACAGGTCATAAACACAGAATCCATGCCAACCTTTTTTGCCTCTGACCGCGATGAATTGTCACAACATTTCTGCAGATTTTTTGAAGATGTTTTTGGTTCTGTGTGCACCAAACTGTACAAACGCAATATTATACAGTCTTTTCACATCCGCTTTGACCAGACCTTATCTATAAATGAAGATGCATTTTTTGATTATGCATTTATTCCGCAGGCCATTAAAATAATAAACTGTGAAAACTGTTATTATCAGTACCATTATTATAAAAACTCATCATCCAACAAAGGGCGGGATGATATGGCACAGGTTTTTATACGCCGCCGTCCTGTTCACGATGAATTTGTAAAAAAGATGGGATATGAACACATAGGGCTTCCAACTGGCGAAGATATGCTCAAAATCGGCATTTATTTTCAGTTTCTACA
The DNA here is from genome assembly GCA_018109965.1 of Oscillospiraceae bacterium. The sequence goes on from JAGBFE010000413.1 coordinate 1,471, forward strand.
GGCCACAACCGCCAACAACAGTTTTTCCTTTTCACAGCG
>JAGBFE010000050.1 GCA_018109965.1 Oscillospiraceae bacterium
ATATCACCAACAACAAAGTTGTGAGCCATAAAGCCCTTGCCTGTTTCAATTTCAGCAAGAGGTTCAACAACAACGCCGTTAAGTTCTTCATTTCTCTTAACGTTGTTCCAGAAGTTGAGTACAAGTGCGTCGTTTGCGTCAGCACCTGCTTCTAAAGTTGTGTTGTAAACATACTTTCTGAAACCGGGAGCTTCAAGAGTTACAGTAAGTCTGCCAAGTTTAACATTGTTGATAGTTGCAACACCATTTGTCAAATCTACAGCATCATATACATTGCCGAAACCATCTTTAAGTGTAACTGTAATCTGATTATCGTTCCAATATGTTCCGTCAAGGGCGTGATTGTATGCAACATTTACAACAACGGTTCTTGTAACTTCTTCAACTTTATTGTTTGTAATTGCATCAACTTTTAATGTATCGTCTGTTGTGTCGTTTGCATCAAGTGTATAATATCTACCAAGGTTTGTGCCGTATTCTGTTATAACAACCTTACCCATTGAAACAGTAAAGTTAATATCTCCCTGACCGTAGAACTTAACCTGACCGATTACAAGTTTGCTTCCTGTCATTCTTTCAGCACCGTCAACAAGGCGAAGTGCGTATGTGTCAGCCTTTTCAATGCTCTTTTCAGCATTTGTTGTTCCACTAATGCCAAGAATTTCATAGTTCATATCTTCGATGGCAACTGTCTTGCTTGTATTTGCAAATGTGAGTTCAGCAGATACAAATTCGTAAATATCTGCACCATCAGCAGCGTTAAGAACGATATTATAAAGACCTGCTATTTCTTTACCGTCAGCATCTGTTGCATTTTCAAATGCAACTGTAATGTCACCACACTGATAAGCTGTGCTATCAGTTACAACAGAACTGATATTTTCATCTGTTTTGCCTGCAGGAAGCTCAACATTATACCAAACATTTCCTGTTTCTGAACCCTCTGCAAAGCCAAGAGCAAATGAATCTTCTATTGTAAGGTCAACCGCCGGATTGGTTTGCTGTGTCAAATCCATTTCAACAACTGCTTTAACATTTTCAGTTGCAGAAGCATAAAATTTTGTTCCAGAAATATTTACCTGTGCATTTTCAAGAAATGTACCATATCCAAACACTTTTATAGCTTTATTATCGGAATTAAATACACAATCTGTAAATGTTACATCTTTTGAAGCGTAAATCATCATTGAGTATTTATTTGTTTCTCCATTGATTACGCAACCGTCAAATACAAATTTACCCTGATAAAGTGTATATAAGCCATTAAGTGTGCAATCGTTGAAAGTAACATTTCCACTCTGGAGACCCATATCGGCAAAGTAAACATCGCCCTGCCAACGTGTCATACCTGATACAGTTAGATTGTTTAATACATAATTTTTGTTATTCAAGCCATACAATTTGTCCTCAACGTCCATTGTCACATCACCATTACCTGTGATAGTAAGGTCTGTAATTGAACTGTTATTTTTAAGAACAATATCACTCAATAAGAAATCAACAAACACTTCAATTTCTACATTTGTTAAGCCTTGTGCTTCTGCATCTGCGATAGCAGCTTTAACAGAAGAATAACCCTTTTTGCCTATTCTTGCAGCAGCGGATACGCCCTCAAGTTCGTCCCACTTAACAGGATTGAGGTCATCAGGCGCACACATTTTTACTATATTCTCTGCAACTTTCACACCGTCTGCAAGAAGTACAACCTTTGTAGGAACTGTATCAACAGAAGGATTGTTGCCATACCAGTCAACAGTCCAATATTCTGAATCTTCACCAGCAAAGTTGATATTCCATGTTACGTACAAATCACCGTCGATAATATCTTCATAATCGTTAAGTGAAGCCTGACCGATTTTTTCTTCTTCTGCATAAAGCTCTACAACAAAGCTTTCTTTTGCATTTGCGCCGCCTTCACCCCAAACACTTGTGTTATTGGTGTAACCGACTGTTATCGAACCGGCTGTCAAATCAAATTTTTCAAACTTGCTGAAAGCAGCAATTTCAAAATTTGTGAATGTAGTTTCAATACCGTCAATGTCAACTACAATTTTATTAGGAGCTCTGTCAATAGTCCAAGGTGCATTGATTTCAGTTGTCCAAGAACCTGAAATAGCAGCATCACCACTATAAACAACATTTGCTGTCAATGCACTATATGCCTGTCCAAGTCTTTTTGCTGTTGCATTGGTAGTAGAAAGTAATTCATCATCGTGATAAAGCTGAACAGTCATATTTTCGTCAATGCAAGGAACGTTATTAAATGTTATGAGAATTGACTGTGCTGAAAGGTCGTCCTCTTTCATTGCATTTTCTGCTTCTACTCTGTTAAGAGCAAATGCGGGGATAATTTCACCATTTACAACCTCAAAACCATTTGAAATCTCTTTAATAACAGTATTTTCGGATGTTTTATTCTCACTGAATGTTACATTAGTATTTTCAAGATAGTCAATAGCCTTAACGGTATCATCTTTGAAGTTTACAACTTCAGTTTCTTCTGCAACGGTATTGTTTGTAACTGTAATATTTTCAAGAGTAGTGCTGTTGTTTGTTAAGTTTTCGTGAATAACAATAGCCTTTTCTCCTGTGAAAGTGCTGTTTGTAACAGTTAAATCTCTTGCTTCATCACCGACATTTTGTGAAAGCTGGATTGAACCTGCTCCAAAATTACATTCGTCAACTGTTACATCACCAGAGGCTGCAGACACATTGATAAGTCTTTGTGTAGAATTTGAGAAATCACAGTTTTCGATTACAACTTCATCTACATACTGGAGTGAGAAAACTTCCTTTGCATCAGCAGCAGTACAGTTATCAAGGGTGATTTTCTTCAAATTCCAATTAGGCTTATCTTGATGCCACGAAATGCAAATACCTTTTGTACCGAATTTACAATTTTTATAAACAAGTTCGAGGTTGTTGAGTTTTTCATTACCGTCCCATTGTTGAACTGTCCAATCGGTATTATCAGTAAAATCAAAACCATCATAGGTAACTACACCAGCGATATCTGTCTTTGGAAGATACGCTCTACCTGTAATCTTAATTCCATCTGTTGCTGCTTTGAATGTAAGGGGAGCAACAGTTGGAGCAGTAAGTGCAGCTGTTTCGTTGATTTCTTTGTGAATAACGATTGTATCATTTTCCTGTGCATCAGCCATTGCTAAAGCAACTGTTGAATAATACTGATCGCCAATACTTGCTACTGCATTTGCTTCGTCTGTATCACCAGCTGCGAATGCTGTAAAGCTCATTGTGCTCAATACCATTGCTACGCAAAGGATTGAAGCTAACAATTTTTTCAATTTCATTGAAAAGTCCTTCTTTCTTTATAGATTTTTGCGAAAATTCCGTTTTCGCTTCGGACAGAGAAATTGTTTTGCATTATTTCTGTTGCTCTCTGCAAATCAGACAGAATAATGTGTAGTTTGTTTCCTCACCTCCAAAGATGCCGTATGGCAGTTGTTGTAAATAAATGTTGTGCGGGGCGGAGCTCTTTTTTGTAAAAGCAACTGCCATTTTAGCACCGAGCAAGGAAATTATGCTCGCCGCCCCATATATAATTAGTCAGCAAAAGCTGATTAACTATCTGAAAAATCTACCTATAATCGGTATATGTGATATATACAATCTTTTTAATTCGCTTTTCCAATAGTAATACTCGTCGCCGTCGCTGCGCTGCATTTCCATTTTTATATAATCTCTTGCTTTCATAAAAGGAGCAATAACATTAAAATA
>JAGBFE010000051.1 GCA_018109965.1 Oscillospiraceae bacterium
AAAAACAAAAAGGTACGGAAAATTCCGTACCTTTTTTATGTAAATGTTTATGCAGTTATTTGCCGAATTTTTCATCAATCCATTTGTAGATTGGTGTGCAGATTTTTTCGATGCTGCCTTCTTCAAACGGGCTGATAAGGCCACAGGCTTTGATTGTTTCTTCAAAACCAAGTGTGCCGCCATAGCGCAAAAATTCCATATATTTTTTCCATGCATTGTCAGGATTTTCAAGGAACATTGCAAAGAACTGCAGTGACAATGTCTGTGCAAGGGAGTATTCGATGTAATAGAATGGAATTACATAGATGTGAGCAAGTTTCTGCCAGCCTGCACCGCGTGCATTGAATGGAACTTCGCTGTAGTCAAGATATGGACGGAACTGTTTTTCAAGGTCAAGCCAGCAGGCATCTCTTTCTGCAGGTGTCCATTCAGGATGAGTGTAAACAAGTTCCTGGAAATAGTCGCCGATTACGCCATAAGGAATAAAATAGCTTGCACCTTTTGTGTGGCTTTCCTGATATTTTGCTGTATCTTCTTCAAAAAACAGGTGATGCCAAGGTGTTGTCAGAAATTCCATACTCATAGAGTGTGTTTCGGCACTTTCTGCACAGGCATTCTGCAAAGCAAAGTGTTTTACTTCCTTGCATGCTGTAAAGGAAGCAAGGGCGTGGCCTGCTTCGTGTGTCAGCACGTCAACGTCACCAAGTGTGCCGTTGAAGTTTGCAAAGATAAATGGCAGACCTTTGCCGTACATTGTTGCACAGTAGCCGCCAGGGCGTTTGCCAGGTTTTGCATCAAGGTCAAACAGCTCTTTTTCCACCATTGTGTCAAACAGTTCTTTTGTTTCAGGGCTCATTTCGCTGTACATCTGCTGTGCACGGCGCACAAGTTCTGCTCTGTCATATTTTGGCAGCGGGCTTCCGTCAGGGTATGCATATGCATCATCGTAGAACATAAAGTTTTCCACGCCGATTTTTTCTGCCTGCTGTTTTTTGTATTCAAGGTTTTTAGGAACCATAACTTCCTTAACCTGTCTGCGGAAGTTTGCAACATCCTTTGCAGTATAGGAACGTGTTTTTGCTGTGTATGAGTATTCAACAAAGTCTTTGAAACCAAGCTTGTGGGCCATTTCGGTTCTGATTTTTACCAGCTGGTCATAGATTTCGTCAAGTTCTTCCTTGTACTGTTCAAAATATTTGCCTTCAGCTTCCATTGCGGCTTTTCGCAAAGCACGGTCAGGGTTGTAGCGGTATGCGCCAAGCTGGCTTGTGTTGAGCACCTTGCCGTCAAATTCAATCTGTGCGGAAGCAAGGATTGACTGATATTTGTTGCAAAGCTCTGCATCCTTTGCCATAAGGTCGATAACAACAGGGGAGAATGCACGCTGTTCCATTTCCATGCAGTCAAACAGATAGTCGCCAAACTCTTTGCGCAGTTCTGACTGGAATTTGCTGTTCAGCATTTCCTTGTTCAGCGCATTGCTTGCTTCGGAAAGTCTTGGCAGGTTGTTGTCAAGATATTCTCTTTCTGCTGCGTAGAATTCATCGTTCATATTAACGGAATTGCGGATGTAAACGATTGATTCCATATCAAAAAGTTCGCATTTTTTCTTGTCGATATCTGCAAAAATTTCAATCTGTTCCTGTGCGGATTCAGCTGCTGCAAATTTTGCCACAGCTTCGTTACACTGGGCAATCAATGCATCGATGTCAGGACGGGAATAAGGCATTTCTGTAAATTTCATTTATATTTCTCCTTTCGACAGAAACATTTTTATAGCTGATTTCATTATATACAATCAAAATTTATTTATCAATGTATATTTGTTTCATTGCACAAAAAATACACAGTCCAGCGGACTGTGTATTTTTTTATTGTTTTGCGGTTATTTTTTAAGATTATCAACAACGTTCCATACAGGTTCGCAAACTTTGCCAAGACTGTTTTCGCTGAACGGGCTTGTGAGTCCTGCATATTCAATTGTGTCAACAATGTTCATTGTGCCGCCAACTTTGAGGAATTTCATATATTTTTTCCATGCTGCATCACGGTCCTGCAGGAACAGGGAGTAAATCTGCAAAGCCAGTGTCTGTGCAAGGGAATATTCTATGTAGTAGAACGGGATTGTGTAGATGTGCAGCTGCTTCTGCCAGCCTGCACCGCGGCTGAAAGCAGGCAGGTCGCCAAAGTCGAGATATGGACGGAACTGATGTTCAAGTTCCAGCCATGCAGCGTTTCTTTCATCCGGTGTCCAGTCAGGGTTTGTGTAAACAAGTTCCTGGAAATAGTCAACAATTACGCCGTAAGGAATAAAGAACAAAGCATCTTTTGTGTGGCTTTCCTGATACTTTGCAGTATCTTCGCCAAAGAACAGGTGATGCCATGGGCTTGTAAGAAATTCCATACCCATAGAGTGTGTTTCTGCACCAACAGCACAGGCGTGGCTTAAAGCCTTGTATTTGATGTTTTTGTGGCCTGTGAGGGCAGCAAGTGCGTGGCCTGCTTCGTGAGTCAGGGTTTTGATGTCACCTGCAGTGCCGTTGCCGTTTGCAAAGATAAAAGGCATGCCTGTGTTGAACAGTGTTGCACAGTAGCCGCCAGGGCGCTTGCCCGGTTTTGCAGCGATATCAAACATATCGTGCTCAACCATGAGATCCCACAGTTCTTTTGTTTCTTCGCTCAGTTCGCTGTACATCTGCTGTGCAAGCTTGATGCTTTCATCAATTGTGCATTTTGGTTTTGGGTTTCCGTCAGGGAATGCAAAGCCGTCATCATAGAATTTAAAATCATCGCCAACGCCGATAGCTTCTGCCTGCTGTTTTTTGTATTCCACATTTTTAGGCACCATAACTTCCAGCACCTGTTTGCGGAATTTGGCAACATCTTCCATTGTATATGGGCGGTTTTTCTTGAGATAAATCAGTTCGGCATAGTTTTTAAAACCAAGCTTCAAAGCCTGCTGGTGGCGGTTTTTAACCAGTTTGTCATAGATTGTGTCAAATTCTTCTCTGTGGTCATCAAAGAACTTGCCAAGCACTTCTGTTGCAGCCTTGCGCATTTCTCTGTCAGGGCTTACGGTGTATGGTGTAAGCTGGGAAAGATTGAGCACCTTGCCGTCAAGCTCCAGCTTTGCACTGCCTGTGAGTGCCTGATATTCATTGCACAGTGCGCTTTCTTCTGCCATAAGGTCAATTACGCTGCTGTTGAAGGTTTTAAGTCCTGCCTCCATACCGGAGAAAAAGTGTGCACCAAGTTCTTCTTTAAGTTCAGGCAAAAACGGGCTGTTGAGCATAGCCATTGAAAATTCCTGGCTAACCTGACTTACTTTTGGCATCCATTCATCAAAGAATGCACGTTCAGCCTTATAAAATTCGTCATTTACATTTACGCTGTTGCGGATATAAACCATACATTCAGATGTATAAAAGTCAAACTCGGCAGTTTCAACTTCCTTATAAATATCAATCTGTTCCTGTGCGCTTTTTGCAGCAACAAATTTGTCTTTAAGTTCGCGGTATTTTGCCATAAGTGCCTGCACATCGGGGCGGCTGTAAGG
>JAGBFE010000052.1 GCA_018109965.1 Oscillospiraceae bacterium
CAAAAGCACCTGCAATGTGCCCAGTATGTGCTCACCCACAGGCATACTTTGTAATCAAAAAGACAAACTTTTAATTGAAAGTTTAAATAAAAAAGGAACAGTCGGCTGACTGTTCCTTTTTGTTTTGTATAGTTTTGAAAATCATCGGCAGTTATGATTGCCTTGAAGAAAAAATTTGCATCAAAATTTTATTCACACAATATAACTGCACATTCACAGCTTTTCAAGGTTACTGCTGTATCGTTGTGCAGTACATTGTCACTGTTGCAAAGCAACACTTTTCTGATACTGTAAGGCAGTGTTGTCACAACATCACTCTGGCCGAAATTTGCCACAACAACAATATTCTGATTTGCTTCATTGTTGTTTCTGACAAAAGCCAGAATACTGTCATTTTCTTCGAATAACGGTTCAAAATCACCATATGTGAAGGTGTCACGGTACAAATCGTTTTTGCGCAGCGCTACAAGCTGACGGTAAAAGTTCAGCACACTGTCTTTATCCTTTTCCTGTGCGGCAACATTGATTGTTTTGTGGTTGGGATTGACCTTGAGCCACGGTGTACCGTCAGAAAAACCTGCATTTTTGCCGTCAGTCCACTGCATTGGTGTGCGGGCATTGTCGCGGCTGCGTCTGTTGCAGATTTCCAGCGCCTGAGTTTCGGTAAATCCTGCATTTAATGCAGTATTGTACTGGTCAAGGGTGAACACATCATCAAACTCACTTGCATCACTGAACGGGCAGTTTTCCATACCTATTTCCTGCCCCTGATATATAAAAGGGATACCGCGCAGTGTCATCATAACTGTTGCCAACATCTTTTTGCCTTTGTCGTTAAGTGCATAATCGGGCAGATAACGGCACACACCGCGGGCCTGGTCATGGTTTTCGATTATATTTGCAAGGAAGCCTACATCAAGCATTTTAAGCTGGGAATGAAACAAGGTGTCACGCCACAGTTTAAAATCCCAGTCCTTGCCGTCGTACCAGCCTTTGTCCCCTGACATTGTGCTGTGTGGTGCAAAGTCGAACATTGTGGAAAAATGACCGTCTTCGCCTACAAACTCACGCAGTTGGTCGGGCGGCATCGCAAACACTTCGCCAACGGTGAAAGCGTCGTATTTGTCAAAAGTTTTGTGCTTCATCTCCTGCAAAAATTCGCCTATACCGTGTGCATTTTCAAGCGTTTTTTCGCAGTAATAGAGTCCGTCATCATCGTCGGGCTCATAGTTTGGAAAGGATGTGTCCTTTTTGATATTTATGATTGCATCAATGCGGAAGCCTGAAAGCCCTTTGTCCAGCCACCAGTTTATCATATTGTAAATTTTTTCTCTCACAACGGGGGTTTCCCAATTTAAATCCGGCTGCTCCTTTGTGAAAAAGTGCAGATAGTACAAATCGTCTTGTCCCGGCACCTTTGTCCACACATTGCCGCCAAAATATGCACGGTAGTTGCTTGGCTCCCCGCCGTCTTTGCCTTTGCGGAAATAAAAACGCTGTGCATATTCACCGCTGGGGTCAGCCACCGCTTTTCTGAACCATTCGTGCTGGTCGGAGCAGTGGTTTACCACAAGGTCCATTATCAGGTGCATATCGCGTTTTTTCATTTCGGCAAGGAGTGTGTCAAAATCTTCCATTGTGCCGAACTCTTCTGCAATGCTGTAGTAATCGCTTATATCATAGCCCTGGTCCACAAAAGGTGATTTGTAAACGGGAGAAAGCCATACAATATCTATTCCAAGAGATTTGAGATAATCAAGTTTTGAGATAATACCTTTGATATCACCGATACCGTCTCCGTTTGAGTCGCAAAAGCTTTTTGGGTAAATCTGATAGGCAACCTTGTCGTGCCACCATTTCTTTTTCATAAAAATCCTCCATTAAGGATGGTAAAGAACAAATTTAACAGTACATTAGACAATATCAGACAAACGGTCTGAGCCCTGAAATGTATTATTTGAATTAAAATGTCATATATACATTACTGTTGCTGGCTGTTGAGTGTGCGGTATTCGCTTGGGACACAGTTTTTGAGCTGTTTGAATGTTTTTGTAAAGTAACTCATATCCTGAAAACCGCATTTTGCCGCAATGTCGGATATTTTGTCGTTGGAAAACACAAGCTGATGTGCCGCCTGCTGAATACGGTACTGTTTGAGATACTGTATAGGTGTTGTGTTGATTGTGGTGTGGAAACAACGCAGACATTCGCTTTCGCTTATCATAACGCTGTCAGCAATCATTTTTGTGTTGAGTTCGCTGCTGTAGTTGGTATGTATAAAGCGCAGCATTGCCTTGATGCGTTCTGAATCACGCACGACTTTTGCATCGGGACGCTTCTGGATAACAGGCAAATGACTCCACAGATTGAACACAAGCTCGGAAAGAGAGCTGCGCACTTTGAATTCATAACCAAGTGTTTTGTAAATGCAGTTCTGCCAGGCAATTTCCACGCTGTCTATCGAAAGTTTCTGCCACGGAATATCCGGCTTGAGATGAGCATATTTGAATCCTGCACATTCCAGAACAGGTTCAAGATATTTCTGGTGAAAAACACTGTCAACACCTCCGCTGATAAGCCTTGGGTGAAATACAAGGGAGTGGAAACGGCACTGACTGTTTTCGCTTGCCCTGAGAGAATGCAGCACACTTGCATTGATAAATATGCCTTCGCCTTCTGCTACATTAAAAGTATCGTTGCCTGCAGTTACAACTGCACTGCCCTGTGTTATAAATATGGCTTCCAGTTCTTCGTGCCAGTGCCACATAACTTCGTTTTCATTTAGGTTGTCGTGGTAGCAGGCAATAGGAAACAGAGCGCTGCCGTGCTCCACAAGTTCGCGCTGATTTTTGTCGGTCTTTATTCCGGTATTTGTATTCTGCATATAAAAAATCTCCTTAAATGAGTGTTTTATCATATGAAAATATTGATTTAATAATAAAATTTATCCTTTTTGTCAAAATTATCATATCACTTGTGCGGGGAATAATCAATGCATTTCACTTTAAATACAGAAACATGCAACATAAATGCAGTTTGGGACAAAAAAATCGGTGTCCGAAAGTTCGGACACCGATTAAGTTTTGTGTTTAACAAATATTACAGACCCATTTCTGCTTTAACTTCTGCAAAGCATTTGATTGCAAAGTCCAGGTCTTCTTTGGAGTGACCTGCAGAAATCTGTGTGCGGATTCTTGCTTTGCCCTGTGGAACAACAGGATAGCTGAATGCGATAACGTAAACACCTTTGTCAAGCATTCTCTTTGCAAATTCGCCTGCAACTTTTGCATCGTACAGCATTACAGGAACGATTGCGCTGTCGCCCTGGAGAACATCAAAGCCAAGTTTGCTGATGCCTTCACGGAAGTAAGCAACGTTTTCGTGCACTTTGTCTCTGAGTGCTGTGGAAGCTGTGAGCATTTCAAATACTTTGAGGGATGCTGCACAGATTGCTGGAGCAAGTGTGTTGGAGAACAGGTATGGACGGGAACGCTGACGGAGAAGAGCAATGATTTCTTTTCTGCCGGATGTGTAACCGCCGCTTGCGCCGCCGCATGCTTTGCCAAGTGTGGATGTGATGATGTCAACACGGCCCATTACGTCGCAGTATTCTGCTGTGCCGCGGCCTGTTTTGCCGATAAAGCCTGTGGAGTGGCTGTCGTCAACCATAACAAGTGCGCCGTATTCGTCAGCAAGGTCGCAGATACCTTTGAGGTTTGCAATATAACCGTCCATGGAGAATACACCGTCTGTTGCAATCAGCTTGATGCGGCAGTCTTTTGCTTCTTCAAGTTTTGCACGGAGGTCATCCATATTGTTGTTTTTGTAACGGAAACGGTTTGCTTTGCAAAGACGTACGCCGTCGATGATGGAAGCGTGGTTCAATTCGTCGGAGATGATTGCATCGTCAGGACCGAGAAGTGTTTCAAAAAGGCCTGCGTTTGCATCAAAGCAGGAAGAGTAAAGGATTGTGTCTTCTGTGCCGAGGAATTTGGAGATTGTAGCTTCAAGCTGTTTGTGGATTTCCTGTGTACCGCAGATAAAACGTACGCTGGAAAGACCAAAGCCCCATTTGTCGTAGGAAGCTTTTGCAGCTTCAATCAGTTCCTTGTTGTTGGAAAGACCAAGGTAGTTGTTTGCACACATATTGAGCACGCCGCTTGTTTTTGTTGTGTCAATACGGGATTTCTGTTCTGTTGTGATGATTCTTTCATCTTTAAATGTACCGGCTTCTTTGATAGCTTCTACTTCAGAAGCAAAAAAGCCAAGAGCTTCTTTTGTATTCATTGGAATTACCCCTTTCAGATTGTAAACTGTTTATATAGGCCTGTCCCTGCAAACGTCACAGGGACAGACAAAAAATCAAAGGAAAGATTATTTCTTTTCTGTCCAGTCAAGCACAACTTTGCCGGATTTGCCGCTTATCATAGCTTCAAAGCCTTTCTGGAAGTCTGTGTAGTGATATCTGTGTGTGATAACACCGGACATATCCAAGCCGCCCTGTACCATGTTTTTCATCTGGTACCATGTCTGGAACATTTTTCTGCCGTAGATGCCCTGAACTGTAAGACCAGACATAATTACCTTGTTCCAGTCAATTGCAACATCGCCGCCGAACAGACCGAGCATGGAAACTTTACCGCCCCAGATCATATTGTCGAGCATCTGGTTGAATGCAGCAGGAGCACCGGACATTTCAAGACCGATGTCAAAGCCTTCCTTGATACCAAGTTCGTGCATTACATAGCCAAGTCTGTCTTTGGAAACATTAACTGCTCTTGTTGCGCCCATTTTGAGTGCAAGGTCAAGACGGTATTCGTTAACGTCTGTGATAACAACTGTTCTTGCACCTGCATATTTGCAGATTGCTGCAGCCATAATGCCGATTGGGCCTGCACCTGTGATGAGCACGTTTTTGCCAACGAGATCCCAGTAAAGTGCTGTATGTGTTGCGTTGCCGAATGCGTCAAAGAAGCTTACTACTTCTTCATCAAGGTCATCTTCAATTTCGATAACGTTTGTTGCAGGGATGCAAAGATATTCAGCAAAAGCACCATTGCGGTTTACACCAACACCTTTTGTTGCTTTGCACCAGTGGCTGTTGCCTGTGCGGCAGTTGTAACAATGACCGCAGACAAGGTGACCTTCGCCGGAAACTTTCTGGCCAACTTTAAAGTTTGTAACACCTTCGCCAAGTTCTGCGATTTCACCGATGTATTCGTGACCGATTGTGATTGGCGGCACAATGTTTTTTTCTGCCCAGCCGTTCCATTCGTAGATGTGAACGTCTGTACCGCAGATTGCAGTTTTGCGGATTTTGATCAATACTTCGCCCGGACCAGGAGTAGGTACCGGGACTTTAGTCAATACGAGGCCAGGGCCTTTTTCTGGTTTAACCAGAGCATCCATCATTTTTGCCATAGGAAATAATCTCCTTTTCAGTGTTTTGTATATTGATATCGGGCAGGGGATACACCACTGCATTATATTCTGTATCAATATAATTGTACCATTTGACAAATTATTGTCAACAGGCTTTTGGGGGAAATATCCTGTGAAATTTTCACTGCTGTTTTTCGGCATTATTTTGTGTTGATTCGGGCATATTATGCTGCTGTTGCATTGACGGGGTGTATATTCAGGAATAACCTTGTATTGGCCAAGAGTACATTACAAAAGCTATTACCGCAATACCAATAATTTTGCTATTGATTTTTAATTGCAGTATATGGTATTATATTTTAGTATTAAATGAAATTCGTTTATCAGGAAAAGTACCTTGTACCGTTTTTGAAAAAGAGAGTTTTCCCAAGGCTGAAAGGAAAACAGAAACCTGCACGGGAAGTTCCCCTGACAGAA
>JAGBFE010000053.1 GCA_018109965.1 Oscillospiraceae bacterium
ACAGACAAGGCTTGCAACGGTGGACACCTTTGTGGTGCTGTTTTGTCTGCTGACCTTTTTGTTTATGCTTTACTACCGCAAAACAGATTTTGGCAGCAAAAAGGAATGGCTGTATCTGTTTTTAAGCGGCAGCTTTATGGGATGTGCTGTGGCAAGCAAATGGAACGGTGCTTATCCCATGGTGGCACTGGCGGTTGTTTTCTTTGTCATTCTTGTGAACAAATACAAAAACAGCGGCAGGGAAAAGGCCGACAGAATTTATGTGGCAAAAACCATTCTGCTGTGTTTTGTTGCCTTTGTGGCACTGCCACTTGTGATATACACACTCAGTTATATCCCTGTTATCGATTCTTACACAGCAGCTGATTATTTCCGTCAGCTTTGGGGATATCAGACACATATGTATGACTACCACGCAAATCTTGAGGCAGAGCATTTCTTCTCATCAATGTGGTACACCTGGCCACTGTGCCTTAAACCTATATGGTATTCCGTTGCAAACACGGCAAACGGATGGGTGAGCACAATTTCCGCTTTCGGCAACCCCCTTGTGTGGATTGTCACACCTTTTGCAGCAGTTTACTGCCTGTACAAAGGCATAAGGACAAGACAAAATCAATATTTTGTGCCGTCTCTTGCATATTTTGCAAGCTATATCCCGTGGATTGCGGTGACAAGGCTGTGCTTTATCTATCATTATTTCCCCTGTGCAATGTTCGGCATTGTGTGCGTGGCAATGATGATAAAGGATGTGCTCTGCAGCAAACCGCAAAGCAAAAAGTTTGTGGCTGCATATATTGCCCTGTGTCTTGTTCTGTTTGTTATGTTCCTGCCTGTCACAACAGGTTGGGCGGCACCAAAAGGGTATATTGAATTTCTGGAATTTCTGCCCGACTGGTATTTTGTGAACTAAATAAAACCCGCCTGTTCAACCCGTGCCGACTGCAGCTTTTTGCATTCAATGCGGCTTTGCGCTGTGCAAAATCCGCGGTGCAGCAATCAATAACAATTACGCTGCACAGTCAGTGTGAAAAATATATTTTAAAGAGAGAAAAACTATGACAAAATGTAAAAAAATTTTAAAAGTTATAATCGCAGTTCTGCTGGTGCTGTGCTTTCTGTTTTTGTTCCTTGTAGCACCGAGAATGAAAAAGCCCGACATGTCCGCCTTTGAGGGTGTGCGCTTTGCCCACCGCGGATATTTTGACAATGAGACAGATGCGCCCGAAAACTCACTGCCGTCCTTTGAAGCTGCAATCGAAAAAGGCTTTGGCATCGAGCTGGATGTTCAGCTTTCCTCCGATGGTGTTGCAATGGTTTTCCACGATGCCGATTTGGAAAGAATGTGCGGCGTTGAGGGCAAAATCTGGGAATACACCTGTGCCGAACTGCAGCAGATGAAACTGCTGGATACCGACTGCACAATCCCTACTCTGCAGCAGACAATGGATTTTATCGGCGGCCGCACACCTGTGCTGGTGGAATACAAAATGGACCGTGTTGACACAAACGTATGTGTAAAAGGCAACGAAATACTGCAGAACTATGACGGTGACTACTGCATACAGGCTTTTGACCCACGCGCTGTGATGTGGTACAAAAAGAATGCCCCCGAGGTTGTGCGCGGTCAGCTTTGTCAGGAATACTGGAAGGACGAAAAATACAACGGCAAGGCACTGTATCTTGCACTGACATATATGGTTTCCAACGTTGCAACACGTCCTGACTTTATCAGCTACAAATTTACCGATGCGGACAATATCTCCCTCAATCTGTGCCGCCTTATGGGCGCAAAAACAGCCTGCTGGACACTGCGCAGTGCCGATGACTACAACAGTGTAAAAGGCGATTTTGATATGTATATATTTGACAGCTTTGATATTTCACAGGCTGAATAGAAAATGCAATACAGGTTGTGTGGATACATAAACTAAAAATAAAACAAAAGGTCATTACGTGGCAAAAACTGCCCTGAATGACCTCCCGACAGGAAAAGATAAACTTAAGTCATAACACAAAATGGCAAAAAAAATACTCACCAAATCACTTTACAGTGTTTTGGTGGGTATTTATGTTTTTTATCGGGATATCACCTGGAATGACATTTTTATCTGTAAATATTTTTAGTGCAGCTGTTTAATATGCGCCGTAGATAAACGGGCTGCCGCCTGTGTAGCACAGACCGATGATAAGTCCGCACAGCACAAAGAATGCAACAAGATGCCAGAATTTTGAAAGGTCAAGCAGAGGGTAGAATCCGTCCACAGCCGAGGTGTTTCTGCGGTTTTCCTTTACGGTGCTGCCGCGGCTTTTGATTTTTGCCGCAAGTGTTGAGGCTGCCAGCACGGCTGCAGCAACAAAAAACCACAAATAAAGGTGGGTAACACCACTGCTCAAGGTGAAAATCTGTTTTAAAACGTCAAAAGCCTTGCCTGTGGTTTCGGTGCGGAAAAACACCCAGCAAAAGCTGACAAAAACAAAGGTGGCTGCGGTGGAACAGATGTTTGCCAAAGCGGAATGTTCCTTTGTGTTGCTGTGAGTAAAGCTGACCCACAGCTTGTGCACTGCAAGTGCCACACCGTGCAAAAGTCCCCACAGGATATAGTTACAGCTGGCACCGTGCCACACCCCGCCCAGCACCATGGTGAGCACAAGGTTTATGTAGGTGCGCATTTTGCCCTTGCGGTTGCCGCCAAGGGAAATATAAAGATATTCCTGCAGCCAGGACGAAAGGCTGATGTGCCAGCGCTTCCACAGCTCGGTACCGTTGCGGGAGATATACGGCAGATTAAAGTTTTTTGGCAGATGTATGTCAAAAATGCGTGCAATACCTATTGCCATATCGCTGTAGCCCGAAAAGTCAAAGTAAATCTGCAGCGAATAGCTTAATACCGCCAGCACAACACTCACCCAGCTGAACACTGCGGGGGTGTCGTAAACCTGATTTACAAAAACCGAAAGTCTGTCAGCCAGCACCAACTTTCTGAAGGCGCCAAAAGCAAAAATCTGTATGCCCACAGCAAAGCTGTCCCAGCCCACATTTCGTCTGCTGTTTATCTGTGTCAGAAAATCACTGCCGCGCTGCACAGGACCGCTGGTGATTTTTGGGAAAAACGACAGATACAGTGCAACATCGGCAAAACCTGCAGGCTGCAGTTTGTTTCTTTTTACATCCACAAGATAGCTTATGGCACTGAAAGCGTAAAAGCTGATGCCCAGCGGCAATATAATTTTAAGCGTGCCGATATCACTGCCAAGGATATCGTTGAAAGATGTTATAAAAAAGTTTGTGTATTTAAAATATCCAAGGCACAAAAGGGCAAATATCACGCCGATTTTTGTGCCGTTTTCTGCTTTTGCGCAAAGGTAAGTCACAGTGCTCATTGCAAAGAGCACCAATGCAAAACGTACATCTGCATAAAGCACAAAAAGGTAGCTTGCACAAAGCATAACAGTTTTGAACAGCTTTGTATACGCTGTTTCACTTTTTACAGTTTTTCCGCACAGCCACAGCACAAAAAACAATGCTGCAGCAAAAGCAAAAAAGGTCAGGCTTATCATATTCATAATCTGCCCTCCTTGCCAAGCTGAACAATTGCGCTGTGCAGCTCATCCGCAATAACGGCGTGTCCGTCGGCGTTAAGATGTCCAAAGCCTATTTTGCCCGTAACAAAACCGTGGGGAAGTTTGTGTTCATTTTGGTGCATAGCGTAAAATCTGTCAAGGAGATTTACAAAAACAATGCGGTTGTCCTGACAAAGCTGTGAGAACAACGCGGTGATATCTTCGTTCACAAATTCAATGCGACCTTCAAAGTGAACATTGGTCAAAGGATGATGCACAATTATTATCTGTGTGCCGTATTGCTGCTGCAGACCGCCGAGATAAGCAAAAAGTTTTTCATAAGCCTGTTTTTGTGCTTCATCCTCCGACATTTCTGGGTTGGAAGGGGCAAAGGTGTTCAAAGGCGGCAAAAGACTGTCGGTACGAAAAATACCAAGGATTTTTTCCTTGTCGGGCATCAGCAGGTCAATAAGTCCGCCCTGCACCTGATGATAAAGGGTGGCAAAAAACGGTGATTTCTGGCTCAGCGCAATCACACCTGTGCTGTAGCTTGGACTTTTTGCAATTTTGCCCTGCAGCATAGTGTC
>JAGBFE010000054.1 GCA_018109965.1 Oscillospiraceae bacterium
ATATGATTAAAGTTCATTTAAAAACTCCCGATATTTTTTATTGTATCGTAACGGTTTTTATTTATCCGTTCTGTTCCAGCTCTTTTGTTACATAAGGTGAATAGTTGCAGGTTGTATCTGCATCAAAAGGATAATAGCTTGCGCCCAGATCCATACGATGTTCCAATGCCTCTGCATATAGTGCATACATATCGTAAAACTGCTGCTTGCCTTCATCTGTGTTTTCAAAAACTATCCTGTAAACATCTTCTTCAATGGTGTCATAACGCTGAGCAGCTGAATCGACAGTATATTTTTCGTAGCTAAACTCATCAATATCATTACTGAAAAAACGTTCTATTGTCTGTGTGCCATCTTTATTGTATGTAACAAAAGAATCCACCCAACCGGTAGAATGGTGTCTGGAGCCATACATACCATTTTCAAGCAGATAACATCCGCCGTGCATACCATTTGACATTGCTCCTGCAAGTTCAACAATCTCATCATTTATATATGAAAACACACGTTGAGGGCCAATGATTGCACATTGCGCTATAATTTCCGGTATTCCATCACCATGCAAATCTTTTAAATACACACGTGGTATTGGACTTATCAATCCTTGACTATCATCATTAAACCATTCTAAAGTTTCTTCCGCCTGCTGTGCAAGGAATTCATTATAAGCATCTATTGCAGCATTGTATGCTTCGTCTTTACTTTCATCATTTGGCAGGCAGCTGTAATTCACAATATATTTCAGTTCAGTGGTCATACCCGAATCCTTAAACAGGTTTCTGTGCCATTCTTCTGCATTTTTTATTGTATCTTGAACAGTGTATCCGTTTTCTTCTTTGACAAGATATATTCTGTTATAAGGAATGTATTGTTCTTTATATATGGAATAAATTATGTAGCTGTTTTCATAAGCATATCCATCCACAAGTTCATCGTATTCGCTGAACACATCACGCATTCCCCATAACTGTTCTGCAGTGATTCTTTTAAAATTTTTACGATAATCAGGCTCCAAAACCTCTGTTAAGGTAAGATTGGAATCAATTTCACTTTCGCTATGTGAATTTTGTGGTGCTCCGCAGGCAGTAAAAAGCAAAGCCGCTGCCAGAATGGATATTATCAACTTTTTCATTTACTGCCCTCCGTTTATTTATCATTATTGTCCGCAACAATGCAGACATTTCCATCTATTCATACTGTTTCAGCCGTTTTGTTCATCTTCAACAGGTGCAAATCTGTTAAAACGCAAAAACTGTTCGCTGTTTTCGGTGCAGATATCGAAAACTATATTATAATTACCAAGCGATTTATGTCCCGGGTCGCCACTGGAATCGTCAGGGGCAAAAAGCTCAAAATGACTGATAACCTGTGTGTTGTCGGCTGAAAACTCGCTGTAAATAAAATCGCCTGCATAGTAGAACCACACGCCGCCGACTTCGGTTGGCATGATTATAGAGTTGTCCTCTTTGGAATAACTTTCGTCGGAAGTTTCAGCATCTTCAAACCAGTTTTCCACCCATTCTCCGTTATTAAAAACCTGACCAATCAGTTTTTGGGCCGTACCATAGTCAATGATATAATCCCCGCTTTTTTCATTTACACGGGAAAACAAACTATAATAACAAAAATCTTTCTGGTTATCTACAGCACAGTGACGTAAAAACTGTGCATAGTTGAATTTTGGTGTTTCGGGTGTGGTATTGGTGTCAAGACACAGGGCAAGATATCCACTTAAAATATTTGCATCAAGCAGCAGATTTTCATCTGCAGAAGTATCTGTTATATCCTCTGATCTTTCAATGCTGGATATTTCCTGAGAATTTGAACCATTTTCGCTGCTTTCTGTCTGTATATCGTTCCCGCTGTCTGCATTTTCAGAACTTTGAGTGGAAACATTGCAGGCTGTCATTGACAGTGCTATGACCGCACTTAATATAACTGATAGTATCTTTTTCATAACGCCCTCCAACTGTTAAATTTCCACAATCTCAAGATTGCTTGTGTCATACATAACTTTTGCGTGGTTGGTTTTAATCAGCTTTTTATCGATTGTGTTTCCCGTAATTTTGTCCACAACAGAACGGTAAATTTCGCCGTTGCGATATACGATGCCGTCCTCACGGGAAAAGTATTCGTTTTCTGCCTTGATGTGATATGCCTCGTTCAGCGGTTTTTCACAGCGCAGTTCTCCGTGCAGATATTCCTCATCGGTATATGTAACAAGCTGAAAAGTCTGGTCGGTATTGTTGGTAAAACGATAATCCTTGTAGTTGTACAAAATGCTTGTACCTGTGCCAAAGGGCACCTGTCTGTTAAAGTCGGGGAACAGGTCCACGCCGTCGTGGTGGTGATGTTCAGCTATTGTCAAAGGTGAGTGCAGCACCATCCAGTGTATGAGATTTGTGAACTGGCACATACCGCCGCCTACATCGCGGCTTGGCTGGCCGTGTGCAATAGTGAGCCCCGTTTTGTATCCGTTTTTTGCTGACGGCACTCCCACAAGCTGCCAGAAAGAAAAAGTCTCGCCCGGCTTTATAACAATTTTGTTAACCTTTGGTGCGGCAATGGAAAGATTGACCGCCTTGTTTTCCTGCAGCTGCAGGTCCACATTGCCAAGCCTGCGGCGGATAAGGGATGTGTGCCTGTAAACTGCTACGGGCAAAAGTTCATCGCTTTTTGCCGATGCAAATTTCATTTTGGAAAAAGCATCTTTCATCTTTCTCACTGCGATGCATCTCTGCACCGATATTTTATATGTCAAAGGCGAAATTTCGCAAAAAAGTTTTCGTTTTTTCATAATGCCTCCAGGGGAATTGTGTTGCTGTGGAAATTTTTCAGCCGACAAGGTTAATCCGACAGGTTTGTCTGTGTCGGCTGTTACGTTTTCCATTCAAAGTCCTGTACCGTCAAAATATATACAGCACATTTTTAAATCTACATATTTGGGTTATCAAATTCTTTGATTGGTGTGTATGCACCTGTCTGCGGGTTTATGCTGCCCTCAAACCAGATATACTGATGGGACTGTGACCAGCCGTAAAAATGCATATTTCCGTTGTTTTCGGGGTAGATTGAAACCTGTATAAGATTGTGGCTTAACAACACATTGACCCCTGTGTCATAATCAAAGTCAATTTTGCCGTCTGCCGAAATGCGTGCAAAATGATAGGTTGCTTTCAGCTTCATATCATCTTTTTCGTAATCTATGTATGCATCCTTTCTGCTTTCCACATCAGGATAGTCAAAATAAATTATCGATACAGACTTATCCTGCGGGTCACGGCGTGCAGCCATAAGGTA
>JAGBFE010000055.1 GCA_018109965.1 Oscillospiraceae bacterium
ACAGGGCGCAGCATCGAATCTGTTGCTCACTATCTCAATCAGATGGAACTTTCTACACCGGCAATAACATATAACGGTGGAATTATCTACGATTATAAAAACAAAATTTTCCTGCTTAAGGATACTTTGCCGGAAAGTGCTAAACGGGCTCTTGAGCTTATCCGCCAGAATTTTCCAGATGTAGGAACAGAAATTATGTGCGATAACAATCGTCTTTATATGATAAGGGAAAATGCATATACATTTAAACATGTTGATGATGAGAATTTAAGTTATGTCTGTGCTGATATTTCAAGTATAAAGAACAATTGGATTAAGGTTCTTTTTGCGGACCGCAACAGCAGATTGCTGGAACTGCAGGAATTTTGCAAAACACTGCCTTTTGATGACATTGAATTTGTAATGTCCAACACAATTTATTTTGAAATGTTACCAAAAGGCACAACAAAAGGCACAGCACTTGCCAAACTTTGTGATATGCTGAGTATTGATATAAAAAATACTGTTGCAATAGGTGATTACTATAACGACATTGAGCTTCTTCAGGCAGCAGGACTCAGCGTATGTGTTGACAATGCACCACAGGATATAAAAAATATATGTCACGCAGTTGTTCCAAAATGTACTGACGGTGGTGTAGGTCATTTGTTAGCTCAGATTATTAAATCGTGTAATGCACAATAACAGGAGGATATAATGGATAAAAAATTTTTACAGGAAAAAGCTTTGGAAGTAAGAAAAAGCATTGTAACTGCAGTTCACGCTGCAAAAAGCGGCCATCCGGGCGGCTCTTTGTCAATTGCAGATACATTAACTTATCTTTATTTCTACAAAATGAATGTTGATCCTAAAAACCCAAAAATGGAAAATAGAGACAGATTTGTTCTTTCAAAAGGTCATACAGCACCGGGTCTCTATTCAGTTCTTGCAGAAAAAGGTTATTTTGACAAGGCAGAACTGCTTAAACTCAGAAAAACAGGCGCACTTCTTCAGGGTCACCCTGATATGAAGCATATCCCGGGTGTTGATATGTCCACAGGTTCTCTTGGTCAGGGTATTTCCACAGCTGTAGGTATGGCTCTTGGCGGCAAAATTTCCAACGCAGATTACACTGTTTATACAGTACTTGGTGACGGTGAAATTCAGGAAGGTCAGGTATGGGAAGCTGCTATGAGTGCTGCTCACTACAAACTTGACAACCTTGTAGCAGTTGTTGACAACAACAACCTTCAGATTGACGGCGAAGTAAGCAAAGTTATGTCAGTATATCCTATTGTTGAAAAATTTGAAAGCTTTGGCTGGAACGTTGCAACTTGCGATGCACATGATTTTGACAGTATCCACGAAGCATTTGAAAAAACAAATGAAAAGAACGGTAAACCTTGGGTGATTGTTCAGAAATCTGTAAAAGGTAAGGGTGTTTCCTTTATGGAAAATCTTGCTGCATGGCATGGCACCGCACCAAATGATGAACAGTACGCACAGGCTATGGCAGATCTGGAAGCTATCGGTAAAGAATTGGAGGCTAAATAATTATGGCAGATGTAAAAATGGTTGCAACAAGAGAAAGCTACGGCAATGCTCTTGCAGAACTTGGTAAAATCAATCCTGATGTTGTAGTTTTGGACGCTGACCTTGCAGGTGCTACAAAAACAGGTGTGTTTAAAAAAGTATTCCCGGAAAGACATTTTGACTGCGGTATTGCTGAATGCAATATGATGGGTATTGCTGCAGGTCTTTCAACAACAGGCAAAATTCCATTTGCTTCTTCCTTTGCAATGTTTGCAGCAGGCAGAGCATTTGAACAGATCAGAAACTCTATCGGTTATCCTCATCTCAACGTAAAAATCTGCGCAACACATGCAGGTATTTCTGTTGGTGAAGACGGTGCTTCCCACCAGTGTAACGAAGATATTGCTCTTATGCGTTCCATTCCTGGTATGGTTGTTATCAACCATTGTGATGATGTTGAAGCAAAGGCAGCAGTTTTTGCAGCAGCAGAACACGTTGGTCCTGTTTATGTTCGTTTTGGCAGACTTGCAGTGCCTGTTATCAATGACGAAAACTACAAATTTGAACTTGGCAAAGGTGTTACAATGCGCGAAGGCAAGGATGTAACAATCATTGCTACAGGTCTTATGGTGTCACGCGCACTTGATGCAGCAAGTCAGCTTGCAGCAGAAGGTATTGATGCAAGAGTTATCAATATTCATACACTTAAACCAATTGATAAGGAAATCATCGTTAAAGCAGCAAAAGAAACAGGTTTTATCGTTACAGCTGAAGAACACAGTGTAATCGGCGGTCTTTACAGTGCGGTTACAGAAGTTGTTGCACAGGAAGCACCTTGCAAAGTTGTTCCAGTTGCAGTAATGGACACATTTGGTAAATCCGGTCCTGCAAAAGAACTTCTTGATGTATTTGGTCTCAATGCAGCAAATGTAGTTGCAAAAGTTAAAGAAAATATCAAATAGTTTTATTTATCCACTTATTACAGATAGTTCTGTTCAAAGACAGGACTATCTGTTTTTATTTTGTGAAATTTTAAATAATATATAGTAATTTTTTAGTATATACACTACAATATTGTTGTTTAATCGACAAAAATATACTATAATTATATAAATATAAATTGATGTGGAGAATTTTATGAAGAAATTATTTTTTCTCATAAATTTAATATTGATTTTTCTTTTGACTTCTTTATCTGTTTTTGCTGAAAATGTTGATAACGGCAATCAGTCAGAGGGAACAGCAGATACTGCAACGGAAATTGTTTATCGGGTGCCTGATGAAATACGTGGCGTGCTTGTTTCTCCGGGCGAAGATTTTGCAACGGAAAAAGGACAGTCTGAAGAAACTGTAAAAGAGCAGATAAACAATATTATCAATACTGCCGACAGTTATGGTTTAAATACAATTTATCTTAATCTGCAAAACAGGGAAGGTGTAATCTACATATCAGATTATTATCCTGTATATACTTCATTTGATGCTTTAGGTTATTTTATTGAACAGGCAAAAGCAAATGAAATCTATGTATATGCAATTGTTAACCCATGTTATGTAGCGGCAGGAGATATTTTGTATGATTATGGGTATATTTACCGAGATGTCCTTATTCAAAGTCAGAAAAATATATCAGAAATTGTTTCAAAATATGATATGGATGCAATTCTTGTTGAAGGTTATTACAACAGCATCAATGAAAACAGTTTTGAGCAGTACAAATCTTCATCTGCCGGTATGGGATTTGACCAATGGATAAAGGAAAGTTCCACGGGCTTGATTAAGGCATTGGCAGATACTGTTGAAAAAGTTAATCCTGCAGTGCAGTTTGGACTTGTGTGTGACAGTGTATGGGCAAACAGTTCAACTGTTGAATCGGGTTCCGCTACAAGTGATGATTTTGAAATGTATACTGACGGATATGTGGATTTGCCTACAATAATGACCATATCCAATGTTAACACTATACTTGTAAAGTTGCCGGGGTCTCTGACAAACAAACAGATACCATTTAAAACAACATTATCCTGGTGGAAAAACTTTGCATCACAGTATGGTGCAGATGTATGTTCACTTATATACAACAGCAAACTGTCCACTGATGAACGTGGATGGTCTTCTCCTGACCAGGTGCTGCAGCAGCTTATAGCAATGCGTGATGTAAAGGCAAAAGGTGCGGCATTTGCTTCCTACAAACATATTGAGGCAAATAATGATGGACACTCAAAGCTTATTGAAGGATATTTTAAAGGCTCTGTTAAAGCTTCTGATGTACTTACCACTCTTACCGTCAGCCGACCGGAACAGCTTACATATTCAACCTACGAGCCGGTGGTAAGCTTTTATGGTGCATCTGACCCTAACTTCCCGTTGTTGCTTAATGGTGAAGAAGTAACCCGAAATGACAAGGGTGTATTCTCACTTGAAATTGACCTTAAAGCAGGGGAAAATGTATTCGAGTTTTCTCACAAGACCAAAACAGTTAAATACAATATAACAAGAAATATTAAGATTATTCATTCTGTTTCACCTGAAGGTGCAATGACTGTTGAGGGCGATTCAACAATACCTGTTTCTGTATATGCATATAAGAATTCAGCCGTAACGGCGACAATTAACGGAGCAGTGATTCAGCTTTATGAAAGTAACACCGAAGATGACAGCACCGATAAAAACTCGAACTATGTATTGTATATCGGCAACTATGCATGTCCGTCAAGTATTGAATCGGAACAGAACATAGGAAATATACAGATATCAGCTACATGGGAAGGTATAACACATACTGCAACAGGTGCAAATATCAAGATTACTGCGTTGCCTCCTCCTGAGATTACAATAGGCGAAAAGGGCAATATGGTTGAAGTTACAGCTTCACAGGCAAGGACTTATCCTGCAGGTGTAATCAATGCTGATCCATCAGGTGATTGCTTCCCATTGCCAAAGGGCAGTCGTGATTTTATTGCAAGTGATTTGCTTTCATTTACAAGTGGCGGTACAACATATAACTATTATATTTTACGAACCGGTGTACGTATCAATGCGGCTGATGTGAATGTTATTGGCGAAGTTGAATTAACCGCAAACAATATTACTGAAGCTGTGGTGTATAGTGAAAACGGATATACATATCTTAAACTTAAACAGGATCAGCCTATGGCATACAGGGCTTATCTGTCAAAT
>JAGBFE010000056.1 GCA_018109965.1 Oscillospiraceae bacterium
GAGCTAGTCTTGAAAACTAGTGATTCGCAAGAACCGTGGGTTCGAATCCCACCCTCTCCGCCATATCATTACACTGAATTTAATAATGAGAATTTAAATTCGCTCACTTGGAGAATTACTCAAGAGGTCGAAGAGGCGCCCCTGCTAAGGGCGTAGGGTGGGTAACTGCCGCGAGGGTTCAAATCCCTCATTCTCCGCCAGGAAAAGCACAGTCATCTGACTGTGCTTTTCGCATTTTATAAGATAATTGGGATTTGAACCCGTCTTCCCTTCCTATTATCAGCATTCCCCTTCTGCTTTTGTCGGTAAAATATTTATCCCTGACAATATTCATCATCACAAACAAAAACGTGGTTATATGATTTTCATACAACCACGTTATTTTTATATTTTACATATCACAAAAGTATCCACTGGTAAATAAAGAACAGTGCAAAGGCATAAACCACAAGGCACGGTATAAGTTTTGCATATTCCCTGTAAACATCCTTTGAAGGACAGCCAACAGTCTGTATTGTAAGCAGCTGACAAAGATGCAGCGGTGAAAAGAAATAACCGCAAAAGCTGCTTGCAAACACAAAGAATGCAAAAATTGCAATATGTGTCTGAGTAAGTCCAAGCGACAGCACCATTGGCATAATAACACCTATTGCTGTGTAGCTTAACCCTGTAGTCACAGACAAAATTACAGCAAAGGCAAAAATTG
Organism: Oscillospiraceae bacterium; assembly: GCA_018109965.1. The sequence continues at coordinate 707 of JAGBFE010000056.1, forward strand.
CAATTGCCAGCACAAAGCCCTGACTGTTTGCAAAAATATCACCAAACCACACGATAAGGCCATCGGCATTTTTGATAGTATTCTGGATAAAAAACAGGCCAACCATCATAACAAATGTGCTTGGTTTTATACCCTTTTTCAGCGCTTCAAAATAGCCTTTTGCGTCGTTTTTTCCGCAAAGGGCAAAAATTATAACAAAACTTGACAGTACGCTGATTAACATATCCACACCAAAAATGCCGTTAAAAACAATAATCATATATATTGGTGAAAGATAAACAAGCAACTGTTTTATATATTGCGGCAGCTTGCTTTTGTCAACCTTTGTTTTAACTTCCTTTATATCCCGTGCATAAAGAAAATATGATGTCAGCTGCATAAGCAGTACAAAGCCAAGGTCCAGCAGAATGATAAAATACAGATTTACATCAGGGATAATCGCCGCCATAACAATAAGAGCATTGCTGGTTGGTACCAGAAACATTGAAATGTGACGGAAAGTAAGATTCAATACACATCTGATTTCCGGTTTTACATTAAGATTTTCCCCCAGTTCATTTACAAAAGGAGCCGAAAGCTGTGCACCGCCCGGCACAGACAGCAATCCTGTCACCGCAGGCAGCACCATCATAACCTTTTTCTGGCCGGAAAGTATGTTCAGCAATGCTTCGTTGACTTTGGTGAGAAAATCATATTTTTTCATAAGCACACCAAGGGAACCTATAAGTGTTACGATAATAACATTTTTAAAGGTAGAATACACCGCAAAAACATTTACAAAGTTCTGCAGTGTCTGCTGTGGTGTAACAGAAAAAACAAAGCTGATAAGCAAAGCACTTATTATGAGAGATGTACCAAATCAATCTTCAGTTTTTTCCAAAGCGGCATTATGGCAAACACCAGCAAAAACAAACAGATCTGTACAATCATATGTCACCTGCAAAAACTGCCCGCCCATCAGTGAGCAGGCAGTTCTTTCATTTCAATTATTATTTTTCAGCGTATTTTGACACAAGCTTGTATGTATTCACAAGACCGTCAATGTGTGTTCTTTCGTAACCGTGTGAAATATAAACACCAGGACCTACAAGACCGTGACGGATGTCATAGCCCGCTTTGATTGTGCACTCAACGTCAGAGCCATAACGAGGATAGATATCCACTGCAAAATCAAGGCCGTTTTCCTTTGCTGTCTGAATAAGTTCGGTTGTGAGGTCATAGTTGTAAGGGCCCATTGTGTCTTTTGCACAGATGGAAACCTTTGTTTCGTAACCGTCAAGGTCACTGCCGACACATCCCATATCAATGCTGATTACATCAACACAGTCTTCAGGAACACCTGCAGAACCGCCGTGACCGATTTCTTCGTAGTCTGTAAAAATAAGATATACCTTGCGGCCAAGTTTTACTTCGCCTTCTTTAACAGCTTTTGCAAGTGCAAGCTGAATAGCAACTGCTGCCTTGTCATCAAGGAAACGGCTTTTGATAAAGCCCTTGCTTGTAACTGTATATCTTGGGTCAAGCACAATAAAGTCACCGTTGCAAACGCCAAGAGCCTTTGTTTCTTCGGCTGTTCTTACCATTTCGTCAAGCACAACCTCTGTTACTGTTTCAAAGCTGCGTGGTGCATCTGCATTTACATTAACGTGAACAGAACCGTTTTCCGGCTGGAATGTACCTTCGTATGTACCATTGAAGCGTGTGAAAACTGTTACGTTTTCGCCCTCAACGCTGTTTGGATGCAAACCGCCAACAGGTGTTACCTTAAGGTGACCATTTGGTTTGATGGAACGCACAACAGCTGCAATTGTGTCATAATGTGCACCGTAGCAGAGTGGATTTCCCTCACCGCCAAGGCAAACAAGCACACCGCCTTTTACCAGTGTTTTTGGTTCATAACCAAGGTTTTTAAGCTCATTTACCACATATTCCTGTGCCATTTTTGTAAAACCTGTAGGGCTTGGAACCGCTGTGATAGCTTCCAGCTGGCTGAGCATATATTCTTTCAGATGATTTTTCATAATTTTTCTCCTTTAAATATCTGAATTTTATTAAAAATTATATACAAAACAGGAATTGCCCAATACAGAACAATTCCTGTTATAATTTATTGTGCCTGTGAACTGGAGGATGCAACTTCAACCTTCATTTCGCTTTCTCTGACTGCTACAAGATAGTAGTTCTGGCCCTGTTTCTGGAAGATATAGTCAACATATTTTGAAACAGAACCGCTTTCGGTATCAGTCCAGGATGTGGAAGGTGAAATATAGCCTACAGTAACAATTTTTTGACCGCTGCCCTTTTTGATTTTTTCCACCTTAGGGGTGAAGCCTGACGGGAAGCTTGTAACAGGAATGATATATGCCTGTTTTGCTTCATCGTACTGGAATTCAATTTCCTGGTCAGCAAAGGTACGGTGTGTAAGTGTATACTGTGTTCCGAAAACTTTTGCGTAGTATTTGTCCACTTCAACTGCCGGGAGATATGTTTCGCCAAAATCGTTCTTTTCGTACTGTTCCATATCCTCGTTCATAACTGCAGCCCACACACTGCTGGACAAAAGCCAGTCCCCGTCTGCCTGGTCAGGTGATTCAAAAGGCAATGGATCACTGATTACCAGTGTTGCCAGCATTGCATTGTATGCTTCTTTTTCGGCTGTATTGTCAAAAATTTTGGCTGCAATTTTTACACTGCCCGAAACAATGGTACCTATGCCGATAAGCATAAGCACACACATAACAAAGCCAACACCTATACGGCGTTTGTGCTTTTTATTCATTCTTTTTTTATCAAAAAAATCTGCTTCAATTTCCGCTGCAGGTTCTGCCTCTGTTTTTTCTTTTCTGGAAGATTTTCCGTAACCGGAGGCTCTGTAAGTTATTTTGCCGGAATCAGATTTTTCATCAGGAAGAAAATTTTCGGTATCGATAATATTTTCCTGAATATCAATTTTCTTTTTTTCCATATATTATTCCTTTTAATGTAATAAATTTACATAATACTTCATAATAAATATTTTACTGTATAAGTATAGCACACATTAAAGGATAAATCAAAAAGAATTTGTTAACAAACAATAAAAAAGGTGGGAAAATCCCACCTTTTATGCTTTATATATGAAATTTCACAATTTACAGGAAATTACTGCTGTGCTTTTTTTGCAGCAAGATCAGCAAGAGCATCTTTTCTGGAAAGATTGATTCTGTTCTGATCGTCAATTTCTGTAACCTTAACGATGATTTCATCGCCTACGTTTACAACATCTTCAACCTTTTCAACACGTTTTGCATCAAGCTTGGAGATGTGAACAAGACCTTCTTTGCCAGGAGCAATTTCAACAAATGCACCGAAGTTCATAAGTCTTGTAACAACACCTTTGTAGATTGCACCGATTTCAGGGTCAAATACAATTGTGTTGATAACATTGATAGCCTGGTTGATTTTTTCTGCATCGATACCGCTTACAAACACGCTGCCGTCTTCTTCGATATCAATCTGAACTTCACATTCTGCACAGATTTTCTGAATAACCTTGCCGCCCTTGCCGATAACATCTTTAATCTTTTCAGGGTCAATTTTAAGGCTCTTCATTTTTGGAGCATATTTGGAAAGTTCTGCTCTTGGTTCTGCGATAACAGGTTTCATAATGTCATCGAGGATATGAAGTCTTGCTTTGCGGCATTTTTCAAATGCTTCAGCAATGATTTCGTATGTGAGACCGTCAACCTTGATATCCACCTGAATAGCTGTGATACCGTTGTGTGTACCGCCAACTTTAAAGTCCATATCGCCGAAGAAGTCTTCGAGGCCCTGAATGTCAAGCATTGTCATCCAGCGGTCGCCTTCTGTGATAAGACCTACAGAGATACCTGCAACAGGTGTTTTGATTGGCACGCCTGCGTCCATAAGAGCAAGTGTGGAAGCACAGATTGAACCCTGGCTTGTAGAACCATTGGAAGAAAGGATTTCAGACACAAGACGGATTGTGTATGGGAATTCTTCCTGGCTTGGAAGCACTGGTACAAGAGCTCTTTCAGCAAGAGCACCGTGACCGATTTCACGTCTGCCTGGGGAACGGAGTGGTCTTGCTTCGCCAACAGAGTATGGTGGGAAGTTGTACTGGTGCATATATTTCTTTTCGTATACATCCTGGAGACCATCGATTAGCTGTGCATCTTTTACAGAGCCCAGTGTTGCAACTGTGAGAACCTGTGTCTGACCACGTGTGAACATACCTGAACCGTGTGTTCTTGGGAGGATGCCAACTTCAGCAGAAAGCGGACGGATTTCATTGATACCACGGCCGTCTACACGTTTGCCTTCATCAAGCAACCAGCGGCGAACGATACATTTCTGCAGTTTGTACATGCATTCGTCAATTTCGCCTGCGCGTTCAGGATAAACTTCATCAAATTTTTCGTGTACTTCGCCGTAGATTGGGTTGAGGCGTGCTTCACGCACGTTTTTGTCATCTGTATCGAGAGCAAATTTAACTTTGTCGATAGCAAATTCCTTGATTGCTTCAAACATATCGTGATCAACTTCGATATGCTGGAATTCGTATTTTGGTTTGCCGATTTCAGCTTTGATTTCTTTTACGAATTCGATGAATTTTTTGATTTCTTCGTGGCCAACTCTGATAGCTTCCAGCATTTTGTCTTCAGGAACTTCAGCAGCGCCGGCTTCAATCATAACAACTTTTTCTTCGCTGCAAACCAGTGTAAGATCAAGTTTGTTGTTCTTTTTCTGTTCTGCGCTTGGCATAAGAACGATTTCGTCATCAACAAGACCTACAGAGATACCACCGATTGGACCATTGAATGGAACGTCGGAGATTTCTGTTGCGATGATAGCGCCAAGCATACCTGTGATTTCAGGGTCACAGTCCGGTTCAACTGACATAACTGTCATAACGATGGAAACATCGTTGCGCATATCTTTTGGAAAAAGTGGGCGCATTGGTCTGTCAACAACACGGGAAGAAAGGATTGCGCTTTCACCTGGGCGGCCTTCACGTCTGAGGAAGGAACCCGGGATACGGCCTACCGCATAGATTTTTTCTTCAAAGTCAACTGACAATGGGAAAAAGTCGATGCCTTCTCTTGGATTTGCACTCATAGTTACGTTTGCAAGAACAACTGTTTCGCCGTATCTTACAAGACAGGAACCATTGGAAAGAGCGCACATTTTGCCTGTTTCTACAACAAGCTTTCTACCTGCAAAGGTAGTTTCAAAAACTCTAAAGCTCATTTTTTACCTCCTGTTTGGTTATCCAACAGGAAAAATTACATTTTTAGCAATGAGTTCAGCCGTTAAAAAAATTTAATGGCTCAAGTTACTGCTAAATATAATAAATTTCCTGTCGGGTTTTGGGTTAAGATTGTGTGTCTTTTTAGACTTAAAGGCAGATGCTGTAAAACATCTGCCTTAATTTGATAAAATTATTTACGGAGACCAAGTTTAGCAACGATTGCACGGTATCTTTCGATATCTGTTTTCTGCAAGTATGCCAAAAGGTTTCTGCGGCGACCTACCATTTTAAAGAGGCCACGACGGGAGTGGTGGTCCTGTTTGTTTGTTTTGAGGTGCTCTGTGAGGTGGTTGATTCTTGCTGCGAGAAGTGCGATCTGTACTTCTGGAGAACCTGTGTCACCTTCGTGTGTGCCGTATGTTGCAATAATTTCCTGTTTGTTCATAGTTGTTTCACCTTTCATTATATATATTTGCCTTATGACTCAGCTCAAGGTGGGTGAACATCTGTTACACAGCTTTGTTCCTTAAACCGATTCATAGGTCACCATTGCATTATATCATCTGATTTACTGTTTGTAAATAGAAAATTTAAGTTTTTCACCAAAAAAAGATGTAAATATTTATATATTATTACATATTATATTTTTCTGACTGATGCAGAACGTCTTTAACCATATCGGCAAGCTGCTGTACTGTGTCAAATTTCTGCACCGGATACAGATATCTGTAAAACTCCACTGTCACCTGTTTGCCATAAAGGTTGCCGCTGTAGCCGCTGATGGTAGTTTCGCAGCTGACATTGCTGCCGTTCACTGTAGGGCGGGAGCCAAAACCTGTTGCCGAGGGATATTTTTCACCATCTGCAACAGTTCTTGTGATATACACACCCTCTTTGGGTGTACACATTGTGTCCGGAAAAATCTGGTTGATTGTAGGCATACCAAGCTTGCTGCCAATCTGCTTGCCGTGCACCACTTCAAAATCAATTGAATAAGGTCTGCCAAGCATTGCATTGGCTTTTTCCACATCACCGTTTTCAAGTGCTTTGCGGATTTCAGTGCTGCTTACCACAACATTGTCAAGTTCAACGGTAGGTACCACAAACACCTGCACGCCTCTTTCGCAGCACAGCTGTTTCAGCACATCAACATTGCCGATGCGGTTTTTGCCGAAGAAAAAGTTTTCGCCGCAGAATAACGCCTTTGCCCCCATTGAGCCGATAAGTATATCATCTACAAACTGCTGTGGTGTAAGCTGTGCAAACACAGTGAATTCCGGTGAATAATACAGGTCAATATCCATTGCCTGCATCACCGCCACTTTCTGGCGGACACTGAGAATGTCCTTGCCCTTGTGGCCAAGGGTTATATTTTTTGTAAATGTAAATACAGCTTTATCCAGATTATTTTGTTCGGCATATTGCTTCATCTGGTCAATAAGAAATTTGTGACCGATATGTACGCCGTCAAAATAACCCATTGCCACTGCAGTTTTGTTGCTGTTTTTCCAGTTAATCTGGTATACTTCCTGCATTTAGTTCTCCTTGTCAACAAAAAGTTTGACTACACTCATTTTTTTGTCTGTAATGTTTGCCACCGCATAAAATCTGTCCTGATAATATACACGATAGTCGCCGTCAGGTTTGGAAATGCGGCTGCGCGCACCGTTGATAAGACGGTGTGCAAGTTCATCGGACAGGTCAATTCTGTCAAGATGTGCAAAAACAGTATCCACATCTGTGATAAGCTCATCAATCCTGTCTTCATTTCTTGCCTGCTGCAGGTCTTCAAGGGTGATTGTATCTTCCAATGAATATCCGCATGCCTTTGTCCTTGTAAGCTGGGTCAGCACTGCACCACAACCCAGGTTTTCGCCCATATCCTCCACAAGTGTGCGGATATATGTGCCTTCAGAACATACCACACGGATAGTGTAGATGTTCTCAGCTTGGTTGCAGTCGGTCATGACAAGCTCTTTGATAATAGCTTTGCGCAGTTTGCGTTCAACTGTAACACCCTGACGCGCCAGTTTGTACAAAGGCTGACCGTTGACCTTAACGGCAGAATACATTGGCGGATACTGCTGTATTTCGCCTTTGAATTTTTCCATTTCGGCAAGAACATCATCTTTTGTCACATTAACAGGTCTTTCGTTTATAACCTCACCTGTTATATCCCCCGTGTCTGTGTTGAGACCAAGCTTGAAAATCGCAATATATTCTTTGTCCTTGATAATCTGCATATCAACAGCTTTGGTTGCCCTGCCGATAAAAATCGGCAGAACACCCGTTGCCATAGGGTCCAGTGTACCTGCGTGGCCAAGCTTGCGGGTGCCCATAATGCCCCTTGCCTTTGCAATAACGTCAAAACTTGTCCAGTCCTGTGGCTTGTACATTACAATAATTCCGCAACGTTCTACAGACATAAAGCGTTTTCTACCTCTCTGAGTATAGCTTTTTTAGCACATTCAAGGCTTGCCATAACTTCGCAGCCTGCAGCGCGCATATGGCCGCCGCCGCCAAGTCCCTGTGCAATTTCGCACGCATTTGCGTTTTCGCTTGTACGGACCGAAATTTTGAATTTATTTTCAGCAATCTGTCGGATTGTGATACCTATATCAACACCTTCGATGGAACGTGGAATTGCGCTGATGCCGTCAATATCGCTTGGCTGTGCACCAATCTGTCTGAGAATTTCGTCATCCAGCACGATAACGGCACATCTGCCGTCATACAGAAATTCCATTGTGTTGAGAGCATATTTTTCCAGTTCGATTGTTTTGCGGGAACGGGACATAAAAAACTTTGTGGAAATCATTGTGTGCTGTGCACCTGCTTCCATAAGTTTTGCTGCAACACGGTGTGTTTCGGCAGTTGTTGAAGAATATTTGAAGCATCCCGTATCGGTCATAAGCCCTGTGTACAGGCAGTCGGCAATTGTGCTGTCGATTGTTACACCCATATCTTCCACAATCTTTACCATAAGCTGTGCTGCTGCAGGCATACCGTCATCGCAGCACACAACCTTGGCATAACCGCTGTTGGAGCCGTGGTGGTCGATGCACAAATCCACAATTTCGCTGTATGGGAGAGTATTTTCACCCAGCAATTTTGAATCTGCAACATCTACCGCAACGGTAAACTGCGGCACAAACTGTTTTCTGAACAGTTCTATCCCCAAGAAATCATATTTTGGGGCAATTTCGTCGTGACACATAACAGCACAGGTTTTGCCCAGCTTTTTAAGCGCGTGCATAAGCGCTGCGCCACTGCCAAGAGTGTCTCCGTCAGGATTTTTGTGACAGAAAATGAGAATATTGTCTGCCTGACAGAGCATCTCTGCAGCCTGTTTTGTGTCTATAGAATTATTTATCATCATTGTTAATATTCCTTATAATATCGTTAATACGCTGTGCATATGCTGCACCGTCGTCCTTAACGAAATTAAATTCAGGACTGCGACGGATGCGCAGACGTTTGGAAAGTTCACCGCGGATAAAGCCCTGGCTTTTGTTGAGAACTTTAATTGCGGCTTCGCATTTATCTTCCCCGTCCAGCACACTTACATAAACCTTTGCATTTGTAAGGTCAGGTGATGTTTCCACACGCATAATTGTGAGGAAGCACTGGAGACGGGGATCTTTCATCTGGGAGATAATGGAAACTATCTCCCTTTTGATATCTTCATTAAGTCTTTCACTTTTAGCAGATGCCATTTAATTTACCTCCCAAAAGATTATTCACGGTATTCTTCCATGATGAAGGATTCAAAGATGTCGCCTTCTTTGATGTCGTTGAATTTTTCAAGACCGATACCGCATTCGTAACCTGCAGCAACTTCTCTCTGGTCGTCTTTGAAACGTTTGAGGGAGAGAATTTCATCTTCAGCAATTACGATGCCGTCGCGAACAACACGGATTTTTGCGTGACGTGCAACTTTACCTTCTTTAACGTAACAGCCTGCAACTGTACCTGCAGAGGAGAGTTTGAATACGGAACGAACTTCTGCGTGACCCAGTTCAACTTCTCTGAATTTAGGTGCAAGCATACCTTTCATAGCAGCTTTTACATCTTCCAGAGCATCGTAGATAACACGGTACATACGCATTTCCACCTGATCGTGTTCTGCATCAGCTTTTGCTGTAGCGTCAGGACGTACGTTGAAGCCGATGATGATAGCGTTGGAAGCAGAAGCCAGCATAACGTCGGATTTGTTAACAGCACCAACTGCTGCGTGGATAACTTTAACACGAACTTCGTCGTTGGAGAGTTTTTCGAGAGACTGTTTAACAGCTTCGGCAGAACCCTGAACGTCAGCTTTAACAATGATTGGAAGTTCTTTCATTTCGCCCTGAGCAATCTGGCTGAAGAGGTTATCCAGTGTAACTTTCTGGTAGCTGGAGAATTTTTCTTCTTTGAGAGCCTGAGTACGTTTTTCAGCAAGTTCTCTTGCAAGTTTTTCGTCTTCAACTGCGTCAAAGAGGTCACCTGCGGAAGGAACTTCTGTAAGACCTGTGATTTCAACAGGTGTGGATGGGCCTGCAACTTCAATTCTTTCGCCTTTATCGTTCTGCATTACACGAACACGGCCAACTGCTGTGCCGGCGATGAGAACATCACCTTTGTGGAGTGTACCGTTCTGAACAAGGATTGTTGCAACAGGGCCAAGACCTTTATCGAGACGTGCTTCGATAACAGCACCTTTTGCACGGCGGTTAGGGTTAGCTTTGTATTCGTTAACTTCACTTGTAAGGTTAATCATTTCAAGCAGGTCATCGATACCCATACCCATTTTTGCAGAAACAGGCACACAGATTGTGTCGCCGCCCCATTCTTCAGGTACAAGGCCGTGTTCTGTAAGTTCCTGTTTTACTCTTTCAGGGTTAGCTGTTGGTTTGTCGATTTTGTTGATAGCAACAATGATTGGAATGTTTGCTGCTTTTGCGTGGTTGATGGATTCGATTGTCTGTGGCATGATGCCGTCGTCTGCTGCAACAACAAGGATTGCAATGTCAGTTACCATAGCACCGCGCTGGCGCATTGATGTAAATGCTTCGTGGCCAGGAGTGTCGAGGAATGTGATTGTTTCGCCGCCTGCAACAACCTGGTAAGCACCGATATGCTGTGTGATACCGCCTGCTTCACCGGAAGTAACGTTTGTTTTTCTGATAGCGTCAAGCAGGGATGTTTTACCGTGGTCAACGTGACCCATTACTACAACAACAGGAGGACGTTTTTCGGTGTTTTCTGCTGTGTCTTCAACTTCTTCAAACAGTCTTTCTTCGATTGTAACAACAACTTCTTTTTCTACCTTTGCACCCAGTTCTTCTGCAACAACAGATGCTGTATCAAAGTCAACAACCTGGCTGATGGAAGCCATAACACCAAGCATCATAAGACGTTTGATAACTTCACTTGCTGTAACCTTGAGACGGGAAGCAAGTTCGCCAACTGTGATTTCGTCAGGAATCTGAACTTTGAGCTGTGCTTTTCTTGCTTTTTCAAGATGCATACGTTCAAGACGTTCTGCTTCTGTTTCCTGTTTTTTCTTTGCAAATGGGTTCTGTTTCTGGTTTTTGCCGTTTTTATTGAATTTCTGTTTGCCGCCCATATTTGCATTTTTGCGGTTGTTGCCAAAGTTTTTTGTATCCGCAAGTTCATCGTATCTTTCGTTGAACTTGTCGAGGTTAACGTTTGTCTGGCGTGTGTCAACAGTAACAGTTACAAATTCCTGTTTTACTGCAGGAGCCTGTTTTTCTGTTTTCTGTTTCGGCTGTCTTGCCTCTACAATTGTGCCGTCAGCACGTTTGAGAGGCTCGTTGTTTTTAGGCTGCTGTTTTGGCTGTTCCTGTTTTGGCACAGGTTTTTTATCAGCCTTTGGCTGCTGTTTTTCAGCAGGTTTGTTTTCAGCCTTTGGTGCAGGTCTGTCTGCTTTTGGTTTTTCCTGCATTGGTTTTTTAGCAGCAGGTTTTTCTGTTTTTGGAGCAGCTTTTTTAGCTTCTTCCTTAACAGCAGGTTTTTCTGCCTTTTTGCCCAGATAGTTTGCAAAATCGTCTGTTTTTGCCTGTTTTGTATAATGCTCAAAAGCAATGTTGCACTGTGTTTCTGTAAGCACTGTGCCCTTTTTGATTTCTGTACCGAAAAGTTCGGTAAGTTCTGTCAAAGTTGTTTTTGCATTGAGGTTAAAATCTTCAATAAGATTGCTTGCTTTATATTTAATTACCATCAATTACTCTCCTTTTTAGCTGTTTAATGCATTTTTGCAAAGGACTGCAATGTTTTCGTCCACTACTGCAAAAACCCCTGTGAGCTTGTTTGTTATCTGTGAAACTTCAAATTGTGTAAGAGAGATAACCTGTACCTCTATTATACCCTCGCAAAACTGGTTAACACGTTTGAGTGTTTTTTCGCTTGTGTCGCTTGTCACAAACACCATTTTTGCAGTTTTGTCGCTGACAGCCTGCTTTACAGGGTCAAAGCCGTATATAAGTTTACCTGATTTTTTTGCCAGAGACAGGGCGAACATTATTTTATTCATCTGCCTTTATCTCCTGCAAAAGTCTTTCGTATATTTCATCGGAAATCTGACATTCAAAAGCGTGTTCAAGGCGTTTTGCCCTGATTGCCATCTTGAGGCAGTTTTCGTCGTGGCATATATATGCGCCGCGGCCGTTTTTCTTGCCTGTCATATCCACACTGATTTCGCCTTCGGCATTTTTTACAACACGAATAAGTTCCTTCTTATCTTTGGAAGTGTTACATCCTACACATTTTCTCTGAGGGATTTTTCTTATAGCCATATTGTAAACCTCTTTTCAGATTATTCGCCAAAATATCCGCTCTGTGGGTGGATATCGATGTTGTAGCCTGTAAGTCTTGCTGCAAGACGTGCGTTCTGGCCTTTGTTGCCGATTGCAAGGGAAAGCTGTTCATCAGGAACACAAACTTTGCAGGATTTTGGATTGTCGGAAAGGATTTCAACGCTGGAAACGCTGGAAGGTGAAAGGGATGCAGAGATAAATTCTGCAGGGTCTTCGCTGTATTTTACAATGTCGATTTTTTCGCCGCCGAGACCTGCGATGATGTTGTCGATACGTGCACGTTTTGCACCGATGCATGCACCGATTGCATCAACATTTTCGTCTTTGGACCATACAGCAATTTTTGTTCTTGCGCCTGCTTCGCGGCTGATAGCTTTGATTTCCACTGTGCCGTCAAAGATTTCAGGAACTTCAAGTTCAAACATTCTTTTTACAAAGCCAGGATGTGTGCGGCTGAGCATAATTCTTGGACCTCTGTCGCCGGAGAGAACATCCACAACATAAACTTTTACGTGGTCACCTACGCCGTATTCTTCGCCAGGAATCTGTTCGTCTTTAGGAAGGATAAATTCGTTGTTGCCAACCTGGAGTACAAGAGCACCGCTTTTTGCGTTCTGACGGAGCACAACGCCTGTAACGATTTCCTGTGTTTTGCTCTGCATATCTTCAAACAACTGTGCTTTTTCAGCTTCCTTGATGCCCTGTTTGATAACGTTTTTAGCTGCACCGATTGCGATGTAGCCAAAATCTTTTGTTTTGAGCGGAATTGCAACTTCAGCGCCAAGCTTTGTTCTTGCTTTGCCTTTCATTGTTCTTACTTCGCTGAGAGAAATTTCTGTATCAGGATCTTCCACTTCTTCAACAACTGTTTTGATAACATGTACTTCAAATTTCTGTTTGTCAGCATCAACAACTACGCTTACATTGCCTTCAAGACCAAGGTCTTTTTCTACAGCAACTTCCATTGCTTTTGTGATTTTTTCGATAAGCACTTCTTTTTTGATGCCTTTTTCTTTTTCAAGCATATTGAGAGCTTCAAAAAATTCTTTATTCATTTTTGTTTATATCCTCCTAAAATAAGTTTTCGTCGTCTGTAAGTTTAACAAATGATGTATCTTTAAGGTTAATCTGACGTTCTGTTCCCTCGCAGTTGAGTGTAACCACACCGTTTGTGCAGCCAACAATTGTACCGCGGATTTCGCGCAGGCCGTCTTCAGTAGGTCTTATCATTTTGGCAAGAGCTTCTTCGCCTTTTTTTGCTTCAAAATGAAAATCCTTTGTCATTTTGCGGCCAAGACCTGCAGAAGAAACTTCCAGCCAGTAAGCCTGACTGATAGGGTCAGCTTCGTCAATCATAGGGTCAACTGCGCGGGAGAGGTTTTCGCAGTCTTCAATAAAGATGCCGCCCTCTTTGTCGATGAAAATTCTGAGGAACCAGTCCGGACCTTCCTTTTCAAAACGAACATCCCAAAGAATGAGTCCCATCTGCTCGCAGACAGGTTTTACAATTTCTTCAACAACTTCTGTAGCTTTTTTTCCTTTAGCCAAAGTGATGTGCCTCCTTTTGTTTTTCTAAAAACAAGAGAGTGGGTTTCCCCACTCTCCTTTACTCAAAATATTACACATATAATATATCACAAGGTTTTGAAAATTGCAATAGTTTTTATGCGTTTTTTATAATTATAGTATATTTTTATTATTTTATACTAAAACACCCATCCGCCGTCGGAGAAAATCTGTACCTTTTCGCCGTCTGCTGTGATGCCAACGATGTTCATATCTTCGCTGCCAACCATTACGTCTTCGTGAATTACAGAGATGTTGATGCCTTTTGCTTTGAGCTGGTCTTCGTCCATATCGCTGCCGCCTTTTACGCAGTCAGGGTATGCTGCACCAAATGCGATGTGGCAGGCTGCGTTTTCGTCAAACAGTGTGTTGTAGAACAATACATTCTGACGGTTGATTGGGCTGGATGCAGGTACAAGTGCAATTTCGCCGATGGACACTGCACCTTCGTCGCTTTCAAGCAGCTGACGGAGCAGGTCTTTGCCTACTCTTGCATCGTATTCCACCACTTTGCCGTCCTTGAATGTTACAACAAAATCTTCGATAAGATTGCCGTTGAACACATAAGGTTTTGTGCCGTAAACAATACCGTTTACATTGTCTTTGTGCGGTGCTGTAAAGATTTCTTCAGTTGGCATATTTGCAATAAATTCTGTGCCTTCGGTTGTAAATGGCTTGCCGCCTGTTGTATAGTCTTTGCCGCCGCCCCAGATGCAGTCTTCGGCAAGACCAACGTGGAGGTCGGTGCCGTTTTTGCTTGTGAGGTGAACTTCGCGGAGATTGAGGCTGTTGAGTTTCTGGCGGCGTGCCATCTGTTTGTCGGTATATTCTTTCCAGTTTGCAACAGCGTCGCCTTCAACACGGCTTACTTTGAAGATTGTATCCCACAGTTTTTCAACAGCTTCTTCTACAGGCATATCAGGGAACACTTTTTTAGCCCATGCTTCGGATGGAATTGCCACGATGGACCACTGAACACGGCTGTTCATTGTGTAGTCACGGAATTCCTTTGTTGCTGCAGAACGTGCTTTGCCTGCTGCATCGATTTTTTCGGTATCAAGGCCTTTGTAGATTTCAGGGTCTTCACTGATAATATGCAAAAATGCTGCGCCGCCTTCGGTGTTTACATAGTTGAGCATCTGGATTTTCTGCCATTCCTTGATGTCACACAGAACTTCTTTGCTGGTTTTGTCCATACGGATGCGGTTGAGTTTTTCATCATGGTAGAAAACAACAACTTCCTTTGCGCCTGCATCATATGCAACTTCAGCACATTCACGTGCAAGTTCGGCACCGTTGAGCGGTGACTGAATAACAAGTGTCTGATTTGGCTGAACATTGATGCCTATTCTCACTGCCATTTCAGCGTATTTTCTGAGCATTGCTTTTTCCATATTCTATCCTCCGTTTAAGCAAAAGTAAATTTTTAATCATTAACGTAATAATAGCACATTACATATATAAAATCAAAATATTTTAGTTGACTAAAAAATTATTTGCGTTTACAATACATTTAAGTAAATATTATTTATTTGAGGAGTAAATTTATGAAAGCAAGAATTCCAAAACACAGAGAATTTATTATCCAGTTTGCTGAAGACTATGAAAAGCAGGAAGAATGCTGGGACAAACTTCAGGAAATCATGGATGAATACAAAAAACAGGGTAAATCTGTTTATACAAAAACATTCATCGAAGACAACGAAGAAAAGGTAAAAGCTTTGCAGGCTGAATACGAATTCACATATACAATTGAAGAAAAATAATTTAAAGGCGGTCACACAGACCGCTTTTTATTTTGCTGCGAAATTTTTGTACGCTTTTAACCGTGCACTGTTTGTCATAATACAGACAAAAAAACAGACTGATGATTATACCGTCATCAGTCTGTTTTTCTGCAATTATTCTCTTGTCACAACATCTTTAAGCCTTGCCACCAGCACAAAGCGTCCGTTTTCGTGGTGATATGAGCAGGTGGAAAGTGTGACCAGCCTGTCATCGCTGCTGATTTCCACACCCGTATCATACATAGACATCGCCTTTATGTTTTGTGCGTA